>CACXFN010000024.1 GCA_902766915.1 uncultured Eubacteriales bacterium | reverse complement strand
TGGCGTAGGTGTGGAGATTGAGATTAATGGTGCACCCGTAGATATCGAGGTCGCATTACAGGAAATGCTGGCGGCATTAGATAAAAACGGAAAAAAGGTGCTTGTTACGATAGATGAAGTATCGAGTAATAAAAATATGAGAATCTTTACTTCAGCATTTCAAATATTTATACGACAGGACCTTCCTCTTTTCTTGATTATGACAGGTCTTTACGAAAATGTAGATTCGCTTCAAAATGAAAAGACACTAACGTTTTTACATAGGGCTCCAAAGATATATATGAAACCACTCAATTACGGGGCTATGTCTGCGAATTACTTCAAGGAATTACCCGTAGATGCCGATGAGGCTGATAAGATGGCACAAATGACCAAAGGCTTTTCTTTCGCGTTTCAGGCGCTAGGGTTCTTGGTTTACGAGCAAAAGGGTCTAAATGACGAAGTCATGGTTTTATACAAACAATACCTGGAGGAGTACGTATACAATAAGATTTGGAGCGAGCTTTCGCCAAAGGATAGAGAAATAGCGACTGCAATTGCAGAATCTAAAACCGGTAAAATAGCGGACGTTCGGGAAAAACTAAATATGTCTAACGGAGATTTTTCTCCGTATAGAGATAGATTAATCAAAAGAGGCATTTTGGACGGAAGCACATATGGTGTTGTATCTTTTGTGCTTCCTTACTTTGAGGAATTCGTTATAAGAAATAAGAATTATTAGTATTAAGAGAGGTTTGTATGGCACTTTGGAGTGGAAGGTTTGAGAAGGACATGGATGAGCTGGTGAAGAAGTTCAACGCCTCCATAATGTTCGATCAAAGATTGTATAATGAAGATATTGATGGCAGCATTGCCCATGTTACGATGCTTGCAAATCAGGGAATCGTGACAGAGGATGAAAGAGACGAAATAATAAGAGGCCTGGAGGGGATAAGAAGGCAGATAGCAGATAGCTTGAGCCCGGAGCAGCCCGGTGAAGGAGAAGCGCCTATCTTTGGTCATGATCACAGAAGCCCCCTGTTTTCCTATGACGATGAGGATATCCATATGGCAGTAGAAAGTCGCCTTATTGAATTAATCGGTGATACAGGGAAGAAACTGCATACTGCCCGTAGCCGCAATGACCAGGTGCAGTTGGACTGCCGTCTGTTCATCAAAAGAAGGATTGCTGAGATTGCCACAGAGCTAGTGAATCTGGAGAGAGTGATACTGGATAAGGCCGAGGAATACGTGGACCTTCTTATGCCAGGTTTCACCCATATTCAGCATGCCCAGCCAATCACCGTAGGGTTTTATTTCATGGCATACTTCCAAATGTTTAAAAGAGATTTGGAAAGACTGAAGGACTGCTACAGCAGAATGGACTATTCTCCTCTGGGATCATGCGCACTAGCCGGAACCACCTTCCCGATTGATAGACATGAGACTGCAGCCATGCTGGGATTTTCGGGACCAACGGAAAATGCCATGGATTCAGTAAGCGACAGAGATTATATGATAGAGTTTCTAAACTCAGCATCTATCTCTATGATGCATATTTCCCGCTGGGCGGAAGAATTCACTTGGTGGAATGCCAGCGAGTTTTCATTCATAGATATAGATGACAGTTTCTGCACGGGAAGTAGCATAATGCCGCAGAAAAAGAATCCCGATATGGCAGAGCTTCTAAGAGGAAAATGCGGAAGAGTCTACGGTGACCTGATGGCGCTTTTAACCGTGATGAAGGGAACGCCCCTGGCCTTTAATAAGGACTTCCAGGAGGACAAAGAGCGAATCTTTGATGCTGCGGACACATGGGTAACCAGCATAGAGATTCTCGCCAAGATGATAGAGCACAGTCGCTTCCGTCAGGATAAGCTGGAGTCTCAATTGGCTCACGGATTTTTAAATGCAACAGACGTAGCTGAACATTTGGCCCAGGAAGGAATACCATTTAGAGAAGCCCATGAAATAGTTGGACGCATGGTGAGGCTCTGTGAGGAAAAGACTTTGGCGAATCGGGAAACAGCAGCCGAAGGTGATGCGGGCTCCGAAGGTAATGCGGGCCACATAGGTGGTGAGGGATACGGAGAAGGAAAACCCGCAGGTTGTGTATATGGACTGGAAGACCTAAGGGATGATGATCTGGCCCAGGTTGATGAGAGACTATCAAAGGAACTTCTCGGGGATATCAGCATCCGCGCCTGTGTGGATGCCAGGAAATCCTTTGGTGGAACCGCACCTTCCGAAGTTATGAGGCAGATAGAAACAGGCAGGATCTGGCTGGCAGAATTCACTGAAAGTGAAGAATAATACTTAGGAAAATCGCAATTAAATATAATCATAAACATAATAAGATACAAAAAAGATAGAATGTTTTATTAAACAAAGGAGACCCGCTAATAACATATGGACATCATTAAAAAACTTGCAACAGAATTCAATTTGCAAAGTAAGCAAATTGAAAGCACCGTTAACCTAATCGACGAGGGAAATACAATTCCCTTTATCGCTCGCTATAGAAAAGAAGTTACAGGGGGCCTTAGCGATGAAGTGCTCCGTGACCTTGACGAGAGATTGGCATATCTAAGAGGTCTGGAAGAGCGCAAGGAGGAAGTTCTTCGATTAATCGATGAGCAGGGCAAACTCACGGAAGAGCTTGCAGAGGAAATTAAAAAGGCGGAGGTCCTCCAGCGAGTCGAAGACCTGTATAAGCCCTTCAAGCAAAAGAAACAAACGAGAGCCAGCAAGGCCAAGGAGCGCGGACTGGAACCTCTGGCCATGATAATAAACATGCAGCAGGAAAAATCCGGGGATCCCCTGGACCTTGCTGCCCCATATATTGATCCTGAAAAGGAAGTTCCGACAGCGGAGGATGCAATCCAGGGCGCATGCGATATCATCGCGGAAATGATTGCGGATAATGCCGACTACATTTCAGAGATCAGAGAGCGAACTTTTGATAGAGGAATGATTGTAACTGAAGCGACTGATCCCGAAGAAAAGTCGGTCTATGATATGTACTACGGAAAGACGGAAGCCCTGTCAAAGGTTCCGAACCACAGAATACTCGCCATCAATCGTGGAGAAAAAGAAGGGAAGCTTAAGGTTGGCGTAGACGTCACTCAGGAAGAAATGACCGGCTATCTGGAGAAACAGGTAATAAGGGGAGATTCCATTTTCAGAGATTTACTCGTTTCCACAGTTGAGGATTCATATAAGAGACTTATCGCTCCTTCGGTTGAAAGAGAGATGAGAAACCGTTTGACCGAGAGAGCGGAAGAGGAAGCTATAAAGGTCTTTGCTAAAAATACCGAGAAGCTTCTGATGGTTCCTCCCGTAAGAGGTAAGAGAATAATCAGCATCGACCCCGGTTACAGAACCGGGTGCAAGGTTGCGGTAATCGATGAAACCGGAAAGCTTTTGGCTTATACAACCATTTATCCGACTCAGCCAAAGAACGATATCGAGGGAACAGAGAGGATATTAACCAAGCTTATTGAAAAATACGGAATCAATGTAATTGTAATCGGAAATGGAACCGCCTCCAGAGAGACGGAGGAAGTAGTCGCCAATTACCTAAAGAAGAATTCGTATAAAATAGAATACACCATAGTTAACGAAGCCGGCGCATCCATATACTCTGCATCAAAACTGGCCACAGAGGAGTATCCTGATTTAGATGTAACAACCAGAGGCGCAATGTCCCTGGGAAGAAGACTTCAGGATCCCTTGGCTGAGCTTGTTAAAATAGATCCAAAGCATATCGGCGTAGGACAGTACCAGCACGACATGAACCAAAAGAAGCTGGACACAGCGCTAACCGGCGTGGTGGAGGATTGCGTAAACAGAGTAGGAGTTGATTTAAATACCGCATCCCCGTCGCTTCTTTCATACGTTGCGGGAATCAGCGGTCCGGTATCAAAGAATATAGTAAAGTATCGTGAGGAGCAGGGTAGGTTCAAGAATCGTAAAGAGCTTCTTAAAGTAGCGAAGCTGGGGCCAAAGGCTTACGAGCAATGCGCAGGGTTCCTAAGAATAAGCGGAGGTGACGAACCGCTGGATCAGACCGCGGTGCACCCTGAGTCCTACGATGCAGCTAAAGCCATGATGTCCAAAACAGGAATAAGTGGAGAAGACATAAAAGGTGGAGGCGCATCGGATATCGATGAAAAGATCTTCCAGGCATATCCGGCCCTTAAGAGAGAGGATAGTCTTACTAAGATGGCAGAGGATTTAGGCCTCGGAATTCCAACCCTTAGGGACATCATCGAGGAAATGAAGAAACCGGGAAGAGATCCCAGAGAGGACGCACCACCTGTAGTCTTTAGGAGCGATGTCAGAGACTTTGATGACCTGAAGGAAGGAATGGAATTATCCGGCACAGTCAGAAACGTAGTGGACTTCGGCGCCTTTGTTGACATAGGGGTTAAGCAGGATGGGCTGGTTCACATTTCGGAGCTTAGCAATAAATTCGTGAAGCATCCTATGGATGTAGTTGCGGTGGGCGACACCGTAAAGGTGAAGATTCTTTCCGTGGATAGGGATAAGGGTAAGATATCTCTAACCATGAAGATATAGACATAGAAAAGGAATTATATGAAGATTAACACAGTGATTTTTGATTTTGATGGAACTATTGCCGATACAAATAAGATTATTATTGACTCATGGCAAGCGGTTTATAGGGCGTATACAGGGAAAGAAGGAGATGTGGACTATATACTCTCCACCTTTGGCGAACCATTGTATTATTCCATGGAAAAGGCATTTCCGGATTATGATGTAGAGGAAACTGTGGCAATATACAGGGGCTACCAAAAGGATATTTATAAAAAGGAGATTAAACTATTTCCCGGAATGGGAGAGCTTATCAAAGGCCTGAAGGAGAAGGGCTATAAAACAGGAATCGTGACATCCAGACTAAAGGCTCCGACTTATGAAGGTCTGGAAGTATTCGGTATCACGGATTTGATAGATTATGTGGTTACGGTGGAGGACACGGATAAACATAAGCCGGATCCGGAACCGGCACGTATTTGCCTTAGTAAGCTTGGATCCAAGCCGGAGGAATCTATAATGGTAGGGGACAGTTATTTTGATATGGGTTGCGGAAAAAATGCCGGAATGCAGACCGTCATGGTGAGCTGGTCCGCCGCTAAGGAATCAGGGACCGAAAGCGTCGCCCTAAAAGGTGTAACTCCGGAAGAGCGAATAGCCTTCACTCCCGACTACATCATAAAATCCGCAGATGAACTCTGGGATATTCTTTAGCGCAACTCCTAACCGATATATTTCAGAAATCGCCATTAAGAAAATCAATTTAGAAGTGCTATTAAGAAGTGCTATTAATAAGTGCAATCGATACAAACAGAATAATCAATTATAGAGATGCTTAACATTTATCGAAGTCGAGAATCCATCGACAAGGAAAGTTTCATATATAATCACATTCTCCAACAAAGAGAGAAGGGTGAGTCCAATAACTCCGAGGCGGGTCCAAACCATACCTTGGGTGCTTCGCTTACCCATAGAACTCTGGTGATAGTTCCGGATCAATATACATTGGCTGCGGAACGTCAGGCTATGGATAGGATGAAGACGGAGGTTCTTTTTGATGTGGAGATAACCAGCATCTCCAGACTTGGTTCCAGGCTTTTGGAAGAAACGGGTTCTAATACTAAAACCGTAATAAATCAGTATGGTCGCCATATGCTTATTTCCAGAGTTCTAAGAGAATTAAGGGATGAGCTGGACATTTTTAAGAATTATGACACAAAGGAAACCTTTATTAAGGCCATAAACGATTTCATCTCTGCATCAAAGCAGCATGAAGTAACTCCCGGATCCTTGATGATGCTTGCAAACGCTATGAGTCATAAGGGAACACCTATTGGACATACCGATGAAGAACCCAATTTGGAAACAATTAAAGAGGAAACAATTAAAGGGGAAACAAATAGAGAAGGAAATGAACTTTTCATAAGAAAGTTAAGAGACCTGTCCAGGATTTACGCCAAATACCAGGAACACCTTAAGGGCAAATACACGGATAACGAAGACTTGATTGATCTATATATAGAAGCAATCTCTAAATCAAAGATAATTAAGAATTCAACTATTTGGATTTACGGATTTGATAGCTATACACCGAAGAATCGCGCCTTTATACTTGCCCTTGCTGCGCAAGCGAAGGAAGTGAATCTGCATTTAATCTATGATGATAATTGTAGGGACGAAGATTTATTCACCCTTTCTGCCAAAATGACGGAGGCCTTTCAATCTGCTGCAAAATACATTAGCATCCAGGTGAATATCATTGATATTGAGCCTAAAAACGGTAATGATGAGGGAAGGTCAGATTCCCTTCTGGAGGTTTTGGAAAGGGAGCTATTTGCTGTAGGAAGGAAGAAATATAGGTTCCAAGATACAACCGAGGAATCAAAAAAACGCAGTATAGAAATAGTTCGCTGTCCAAATATGTATGGTGAAGCAGATGCTGCGGCATCATATATCCTTAAACTTCTCAGAGAGAAAAACTATCGTTTTTCCGATATGGTTTTAATATGTAATGATTTGGAGATGCGAGGTGCCATAATTGGGAGAGTCTTTAATGAATATGGTATGGACGTATTCGATGACAAGAAGCGCGACGCATTAGGTTCCCCGGTGGCGGTATTTGTATTGTCCCTTCTGGATACATTGGCGTATAGATTCAGGTCAGAAGATATCCTTAGATTATTAAAGACGGGATTAACGGAGATTCCTGAACCGGAAATAGACGAACTGGAAAACTATGTGATTAAGTATAGAATACGGGGCAACATGTGGAGGTCTCCTTTCGTAAGAGGCAGTCATGAAGCAAGGTATTCCAATAATAACAGTGAAAATGATAATGCAAATACATTGCTTCATGAAATTGAACTAACTCGCCAAAAGGTAATGACGCTTATTAATGAAGCGGAGGAAGTGTTTGACAATGCAGCTGCCTTTGGGGAATTCGCAAGGGGTTATTTAGAATTCCTCACCAATCCCAGTGGCATTACAAATTTGCCTAACAGAATAGAGGAACTGGTTTCACGCCAGGAAGCTTACGGTCTTAAGGAACAGGCAGAAGCCACCTCTCAGATCCTGGATATAATTTCAGGATTAATAGAGCAAATTGAGGAAATAATGGGGGAGGAGCCCTTTGATGGAGTGGAGTTTGCCAAGCTGCTTAGGTCGGGGCTTTCGGAATTGGAAGTGGGCGTACTGCCTCCGACTCCCGATGATATTCTAATGGGAACCATGCAGAGGACCAGAAGCGGTGACTGTAAGGCCATGTTGATAATAGGTGCCAATGATAATCTGATTCCAAGAACCGCAGAAGAGGATGTTTTATTTAGTCCGGAGGAATTGGAACTTCTTGCGGCAGATGATCAAGACCTGGGGCTGGGCTCCGACATTCGGTTAATGGAGGAGAATCTGGCCATATACAGAAATCTATCCAAACCAACGGAACATCTTTGGATTTCATATTCAGCCACAGATCAAAAGGGGGATGAACTAAGACCTTCGGATATTGTAAATGTAATACATGAGGTATTTCCTGATTTGGATGAAACCATAGAACAGGGTTTGGATGAAAGTGTGATAAAGGATTCCCTGGGCGGTAAGGTAAACACACTTAGAAGATATACTGATGCACGACGAAAGGAGAAAACTGCCATATCCCCCATATGGGGTGTGGTAGAGGATTGGTTATCTGAAAATGACGATGAAATACTTCGTAGGGTAAATCGTGCTCTTAGTTTTGATAATCTTCAAAAACCTTTGCCTGGGGATTTGGCTGCCGGGCTTTACGCCAAATACATAGATAGAGATGGGGAATTCGTCTATAGATTTAGCCCCACAACCCTGGAGAGATATAGTCGTTGTCCTTTTTCGTATTACCTGGACTATGGACTCAGACCGGAGGAATTGCGAATTGATGAAGTTGGTCCAAGGGATATCGGAGAATTATACCATACCACCATACAACGTTTTACTGAAATCCTGGGAGGACGTGATGGTGATGGATGGAATCAAGTCACAAGAGAAGAATCCGATGGGCTGGTAGAAAAACTGGCAAAGGAATGGGCAAAGGAATATAGAAGTAAACTCTTTGAAAAATCAGGGAGTGAAACCTATCGCTTTAATCGTGCGATCAAAGCATGTCAGTTTATCGCATGGACGTTGGTAGAACAAGCCCGAGCAGGCCTAATAAAGGAGAGCCATTTTGAAACCGTATTTGCACCGGAACCGTCGAGAAGTGATAATTCATATTCTTCGTTTAGATTGCCGCCGATTGTAAAAACTATTCCCGGAGGCAAGGCATATATTCAGGGTAAAATTGATAGAATAGATATTTTATCTGATGAAAGCGTAAAGATAATCGACTATAAGACAGGTAAAGAAAGCCTGGACGTGGAGGAAATAAAGGCAGGTTACAGACTCCAGCTTATGTTATATCTTCAGGCTGCACAAAATAAAAGTAGTGCGGATAAAACTGTGCTTCAACCGGCAGGGGTTTTCTATTTCCTGATTTCTGAACCGGAATTAAATCTGGGAGAGATTAAAAGAAATGTAAGTCATGAGGAATCCGAAGGTGAATTAAATACAGATCCGAAGAAGGAAATTGAAGAAAAGCTGATGAATTTCTACAGAATGGAAGGGCTCATGGTAGATAAGGAATCAGTTGTAAGAGGAATTGCCGGAGATTTATATGATGAGTTCGGAGAACCATTAAGCTCTGCCGCATCCAAGGTGGTAAAACTTAAGAGAAAAAAAGATGGAGAACTGGATAGTAACTCCAAGAAGCATCTTTTGAATGAAGAGGATTTTGGTGAATTACAAAACACTGTGGACATGATTGCCACTCAACTCTGCAAAGATATAACATCCGGAAAAATAGATTTGACGCCCAAGAAGTCGGGAAATAAAACCCCTTGTGATTATTGCAATTACAAGAGTATTTGTCGTTTCGATACTATCTTCCCAGGATGTAGATACGAGGTGGTAAAATAATCTTTCATATTTCTTAAGATTCTTTTATGAAAGCCTTAATAACCGCTTTCGTCTGTAGACGAGGGCGGTTTTTCTTTGCTATTATTAATCTGGCAATTTGTAAAAATAATTAATCGAAATTCATTTTGAATAACTGAGTTCAGAATAATGCTAATGCGGATAGTGTAAGAGAAGGATTGACTATGTTAAAACTTGATCGGGTATCTAAATTTTATTCCACCAATGGGGTTGTTACCGCAGGCTTCAGTAAGGTTAGTCTGGAATTTGATTTGGGAGAATTTGTTGCCATAACCGGCGAATCGGGAAGTGGTAAATCCACCTTATTAAACGTAATCTCCGGATTGGATTCCTATGAAGAAGGAGAAATGTATATTTTCGGCCAACCTACCAGCGGTTACGGGAGTAGCGATATGGAGGAATACCGAAAGCGCTATATTGGTAATATTTTTCAAACCTTTAATCTGATTAATCACTATACGGTTTACGAGAATGTGGAACTCGTTCTTCTTCTGGCCGGCTATGGGGCATCGGAAGTGAAGGAAAGGGTGGAAGATATAATACACAAAGTTGGTCTAGATGAATACAGAAATACCAAGACCAGCAAACTTTCCGGCGGTCAAAAACAGCGGGTGGCAATCGCTCGGGCCCTTGCCAAGGAAACTCCAATAATCGTTGCAGATGAACCCACGGGTAATTTAGACGTGGCATCCGCTTCCGATATTATTAAACTTCTGGCCAGTCTTTCCAAGGACAAGCTCATCATTATAGTCACCCACAACTATGAACAAGTGGAGCCATATATTACAAGAAAGATCAGCATGCACGATGGCCGCATCGCAGAGGATAAGCGTTTTGATTCCTATTCAGGCCGAAGCGCATCTAAAGAAAGTCCGGGAGAAAGTGAGGGAGCTGAGCCTCCCCTGGGGGACAAAGCCATATTAAAAGAAGCACACCAAGGGAAATTGTCCGGAGGGAATACATTTCGTTTGGGAGCCAGGAATGCTTTTAGTTTGCCGGCGAAGTTTCTGCTACTCCTCTTTGTTTTTGTCTTCCTGATTACAGGAACCTTTGCAAGCTATTCGAATTACAAGGGAATGAAGAATGGGCTTAGCAACAGTTCCTGGGGGTATGTTTTTAGCAATACATCTTCCGATAGAATAATTCTAACAAAGGAGGATGGTAGCGCCTTTAATGATTCCGACTACGAGAGAATAAGGGCAATAGATAATATAGATTTCCTGGAGAAGAACGATTTACTTATGGAGTCGACCTTCGATTTAACCAATGCCCCCAAGTCTCTTCTCTATGGAGAAGAAGAAGGTTTTTATGACGTCATTTATGCAGAAGACGGAACAGAATCCGTATTTGTGGATGGTGAAGAAATAGAAATTACCTTCTGGGAGAGAGCTATGGCCATAGGCATGGAGTCTATTTCAGAAGATAGAGAATTGGTAAGAGGAAGGTTACCTAATGCTGAGGACGAGGCCCTACTATTAATTGAAGAGGGTGGTTTCCTGGACGATAATCGTTTGGATGAAATGTTTGATGCGATAGGATACTTACAAAGTAATAATGCGGAATTCCCCTCTGACGGAATGAAGGTTCCAATCAAAGTGGTTGGAATCGGATATTATTCGGAGGAAGAAAAAGACAATTATATGAAGACATCCCTCTGGTACGATATTACATTGGTGATGACCCAGGAGGGGCTGGATCGAATAGAGGCACTTCCTCTGGTTGCAACATGCATAACTGAGTTAAAGGTAGGAAGTAATATCCTATCCGTAGGTCCGCCGCCTTGGTCTGATGTTTGGCTGGTTTCGGATACCAATGTGGAGAAGGGAACCGTAGTGGTTCCTCAATACATAGCATCCGACCTAATTCCAAATTCCGCAGGAGCAATGGATTTATTTGATATAACAAAGATGTCGGTGGAACTTAGAACCAGAAGCAAATACTTTGATAGAAAAGAAAGGTTTACTATATCGGGAACCGAGGATTCGGACACCAGGGTCCACATCCACCCGGATGACCTATGGGCCATGTATATGCCATCTGAAAAATATCAGATAACGGCAACATTGGAAAGCGATTTATACAATAGGGAAACCAGGGATCTTTTGGAAGAGGCCGGCTTCAATACGCTATATCTGAATGAAACTGCAGACAAACAAAGCGCGATAGAAAAAGCCCTTATGGGGGCCATGAGAATCATTGTTCTGGTGTTACTTCTTGGTGTACTCTTCTTTGTGGTATATTTCATAACAAAGTTAATCATGAAGTCGCAGAATGTATACTATTCCACTGTCCGTATGCTGGGAGGAAATGAAAAGGCCTGCTCCGGGACGCTTCTGGCGGAGCTGTTGGTTATATTCCATATAGCATTTGCTATTTGCCTGGCGGTTCTCCTAAAGGTTAGACTCCTTGGATCGGTAATTATGCCGGCGTATTTCATCAGGCTGGTTAGGTATATAGAACCATGGGATTATGTGATTCTCTATGTTGTGGTTTTAGGGATGACAATCCTTTTGGCATATAGATATTCCAGCCAGATGTTTAAGAAGACAGCGATGAATGCATATAGGGAGGAGGTATAGCCATGATTAAACTGAACCACGTAAAAAAATACTTTAATCGCAACAAAGCAAATGAAATCAGAGCAATAGACGATACCTCTATCACTCTTCCAAACTACGGACTTGTAACCTTCCTGGGTAATTCCGGATGTGGAAAAACAACTCTTCTCAATGCTATCGGCGGACTGGATAATGTGGATAGCGGAGACATAATTATTGACGAACAAAGAATGACTAAGAGAACGAGCGCCGCTCGTGATGAACTTATAAATGCAAGCATCGGATACATATTCCAGAACTATAATCTGATAGAGGACGCAACGGTCTATGCCAATGTGGCGCTGGCCCTTAGAATGACAGGATTTACAGGCAAGGAAGCTATTGAAGAAAGGGTTATGTATATCCTGGATAGAGTAGGTATTGCGCGTTACAGAAATCGTCCGGTTAGCATGCTTTCCGGTGGTGAGCGTCAAAGGGTAGGTATTGCGCGTGCAATCGTAAAGAATCCACGGATAATAATTGCTGATGAACCAACAGGAAATCTGGATAGCACCAATACCATTGAAATAATGAATATCATAAAAGCGATATCCAGAGATAAGCTTGTAATTTTGGTTACGCATGAAAGACAGATTGCCGAATTCTATGCAGATAGAATTATAGAAATAGTGGATGGAAGAATCGTTTCTGATAGAGAAAATGAACACGCAGGCAGTTTAGACTATCGGGTGGACAATCGCATTTATCTAAAGGATATGCCCTATAGTGCCAATCTCAGTCAGAATGTTCAATTATTCACCGATGCCCCTGATGAACTTCCTCCGATTAAAATAGTTATACGAAACGGCCATATCTATGTTGATACAGAGGATAGACTTACACCGGGTCAGGAGAATGTGGAGCTCCTGGATGAGCATTATGAAGGCCTTTCAAGAGATATCATGGATAAATATCGGTTCGACTATGAAGATATTTATCGTGGAACAGATCCCACATATAACAACCCTGCCAACCAGCATGGAGTTCCGGCTCAGTCCAAATATAGAACTATATATGGGCCATGGTTGGCATTAAAGAGTGGATTCAAAAAAATAGGCGCATATTCCAAACTAAAGAAGGTATTGCTACTGGGCTTTGTTCTCGCATCCATGTTTGTAATCTATGCAATAAGCAATGTGGTTGGAGTAAATAACATAACTGATGATGAATTCATAACGGATAACAAGGATTATCTGAGAGCTAATGTTGGCATACTGAGCAAAAAGCATTTTGATAGATATGCTAATGATCCGTCGGTAGATTATGTTCTTCCCGGCGGCGGCTATGTTGCCTTCGCATTACCTTCGGACAACTATGTCCAGACTGCCTGGAGCTCAGTAGCCCTCTACGCCTCTGTTACGGATAGGGAAAGACTCTCTGAAGAGAACCTCATTATGGGCAGAATGCCTAGGGATTCAAATGAAATAGTTTTGGATAAATTGGTTATAGAAAGAACTGTGTATAATGACTGGCTTGCCAAGGAAAGCGGAATAGATTCATTGGAGGATGTCCTGGGGGAAACCCTCTTGCATTCTCCATATGTTCATGACTTAACAATTGTTGGAATAAGCGATACGGTACAGCCTAATATCTATGTGGATCGGGAATTAATAATACCTCTCTGCATTTATGATATGGGAATAAACGTGGGATCAAATATGAGTGGACCACTTAGCACAGGGGAGAATGAATTTGCGCCTTATTCCGTGCTGGAAGGGGATAATGAAAAATATCTAGTTGAGGGAGAGCTTCCTACTGAGGATTATGAGGTTATTCTTCCCGACATTATGATGGGAACCAATGAAATCGGAGATACCATGGATCAAAGAATCGGAGGAAATCCCCTTGTTGTAACGGGCTTCTATCATGACGAGCGTGGGGGTTATGGTTATTATGCAAACGATGAAACGGTTCTACAGGCGCGGCTAAGTGGTTTTGGAACTTTGGGAATCTGCCCAGTGGATAAGGAACTGGCCATTATGGAGCTAAATGACGGACAGCATGAGATTACAGATATATATGAAGAACAGAGGGAAGGCTATCTCTATAGCATTCGGACCAGCATTCTAAGAGTAGAAATAATGGCGGCGATAATTATAGCGGTGTCTTTGATAGAAATCTATCTTATACTTAGGGCTTCATTCCTATCAAGAATCAAAGAGGTAGGTGTGCTTCGTGCGGTTGGGCTTAAGAAGGGAGATATCTATAGGATGTTCTCCGGAGAAGTTCTAGCTATAACAATACTTACTGCACTTCCTGGCATGGCGTTTATGGCATATATCCTTCATACGATTTCGGATGTTGTAAGTATGTATAAGATGAATATCTGGATTTTCCTCGGAAGCTTCCTGATAGTCCTATTCTTTAACATGGTTGGAGGCTTGCTTCCGGTTCTGACCGTTCTTAGAAAGACTCCGGCAGAAATCCTCTCCAGAAATGACGTTAATTAAAAAGAAAAACAATTCATACGGATGTTTCATGACACCTCAATATTTCATTATGCAGGCCTGCTCCCAAGAGGGACGCGGGCCTGTTTTTATGGATAGGTGCGGGCCATTTTTTTATGGAAGGTTAATTCACCGGTCCCGCAATCTATGGTAGAATAATGTTTGTTGGACATTTGTTGGACAAGGAAGAATACATTAATCTCATGTAGGGAATACTATATTTGCATCGGGTTTAAAATAATTTTTAAAGTTATGAATAACAAATCCTCAAAAAACAGCATTATAAATTTAGTTGCACTTCTTTTCATAGTCGGCGTGGTTATTGTTGGCGTCTTTTCGTATTATTCTCAAAAGGCGGACTCCCGAAGAGAAGTTAGAGAGCAAACTCAGACCTTTGGTGCTAGCATTTCCAATGAAATAGAACGGGCAATAAAAGAATATCCCGCCTATGAATGGCTCATAAAGTATTGGTACGAAAACTACGAAAACATCGATATTGAATATGATGTAGATTACAACGGCGGGACCCTGACGGAAAAGAAATATAGCACATGGATTAGTCGCCACCCGGACATTGGTTTTAAATATGCAACAACAGATGACCTGGAGCGATTGGAAGAAATCGATAAGAAACTATATGCGGAGATTGCATATTCCTGGCTGATAACCAGGTTGGATCAAATCAAAGCTTCCTATGACGTTGCTTACTTATTCTGCGTTCTTCCAAATTCCACCTTTGATTCACAGTTCTTCCTATTAAGTGCTGCTGATGAAGGTTCGGTTAGAGGAACCGCATACGAAGAAGTATATCCACTTGGGGTTACTGTGCAAGTCGGTGAGGAGCAAACCACGGCAATGAAAAGCGCCCTTAAGGATTCTTCATACCTGGCAAGTGCAGGAGACTATGTGGACTACTATTACAATATTGGTGAGGTGGATGGTAGGAATGTTCTGATTGGTCTTACATATAACATCAGGGCGCTGAGAGAAAGCATAAATGAGAGAGCCAAACACAGTACTATGCTTACCATGCTTCAACAGCTTGTTCTGGCAGGACTCTGCCTCTGGTTGATTTATAGATTTGTACTAAAGCCCCTTAAGACGGTACAGGCCAATATTAGACAGTATACAGAGACTAAGGATAGTAATGCGGTTTCTGAGGGTCTATCTAAGATTCGCGGCAGAAATGAGATAAGGCAATTGTCAGATGACGTTACAGCCCTTGCCAAAGAAATAGATCAGTATACGGATGAAATCGAAAGTATAACCAAGGAAAGGGAGAGGATTGAAACAGAGCTTGACCTGGCAACAAGGATTCAAGAAGGTACCCTGCCTAACGTATTCCCACCATTCCCGGATAGAAATGAGTTTGAAATATATGCCAGTATGAATCCCGCCAAAGAGGTTGGAGGAGATTTCTATGATTTCTTCTTTGTTGATGATGATCATCTTTGCCTAATTATGGCGGATATCTCCGGAAAGGGAATACCGGCGGCCCTCTTTATGATGGCCTCAAAGATTATGATGGAAGATAACGCTGCTATGGGTAAGAGTCCGGCTCAGATCCTAACCGATGTCAACAAGGCAATCGTTACCAACAATCACGAGGATATGTTTGTCACGGCATGGCTTGGAGTTTTGGAACTCTCCACAGGAACTTTGATGGCATCAAATGCCGGCCATGAATATCCCGCATTAATGAGGGCAGGTGAATCTTTTGAACTTTATAAAGACAAGCATAACTTTGTTCTTGGTGGAATGGAGGGCATCAAGTATAAGGAATACGAAGTGAAGCTTTCCCCGGGAGATAAGATTTTCCTGTATACCGACGGAGTGCCGGAAGCCACAGATGCCAACGATGAACTTTTCGGCACCGATCGCATGATAGATGCCCTTAACCGATCAAAGGATGGAACGCCTGAAGACATCCTGAAGGGTGTAGATGGTGCGGTAAACGACTTCGTAAAAGAAGCAGAACAGTTCGATGACCTAACCATGATGTGTCTCGAATATAAAGGATAAGATGGCTTATTTAGAAAATGCGGGTAGTTGCCCGCATTTTTCTACTTCACATATTCTTCTAAGAGTCCCTTAACGTATTTTATGGAATTTGCAACCGCTCCCGGCTCAAATGCCGGAGTTAGATTCGATAAACTTAAGGTTTCCAGATAGTCTTTGCTGCCACCTAAGTCGGTAAGCTCCAAGTATTCCTTCCAAGCCGTGCCGGGTCGCTCTTCGTATTTTTGATACATTTCCATGGCGTTTATAGTTGCCAATGCGTATTCTATATAGTAGAAGGGGTAGAAGAAAAAGTGCGGTTTATGATACCAGTAGCCGCCTCTTTCCATAAACTCATCGTCTTCATCGTATTTACGCCAAGGCATGTATTTCTTCTCAAGGTCGCGCCACGCCTGAGTTCTTTCCTTGGGTGTCATCTCAGTTTTTTCGTAGCATATATGCTGGAATTCGTCGACGGCAACACTGAATGGAATAAAGGTAATATAGTTATATAGGTTGGAGAATACGTATTTCTCAGCATCCTCTCCA
>CACXFN010000023.1 GCA_902766915.1 uncultured Eubacteriales bacterium | reverse complement strand
TCATGGCGATGGCTGCATCGCCTTTGATTTTGGTGTTCTGGCCGGTTCTAAGCAGCAGAACGGCGCTTATTATGGTTATGGGTAGAGCCAGGAGCATCCCATTGGCAATTTGCATAACTGCGGCTATAGACATTGCTCCAAAGGCCACATGAGAAAGACCGTCACCGATAAAGGAAAACCTTCTTAGAACTAAGGTCACCCCCAAAAGTGAAGATGAAAGGGCAATCATAACCCCCACAATAAGGGCATATCTGACAAATGGATATTGGAGGTATTCCGCCAAAGTTGCAATCATGAATCACCCACCTCCTTTAAGAAAAGCTTTCCTATTCCGCTCTTTAAATACTCGTCGCGGGTTCCGTAGAAAATCTGTCTACCAATTTGTAATATATGGGTTGCGTAATTTAATGCGGCATCAACATCGTGAGAAATCATTATTATAGTAAGGCCCTCTTGATTGAGATCGGCAATCAGATTATACATATCCAAGGTGACCTTTGGGTCCAGACCGGAAACAGGCTCGTCCAGGAGCAAGATCTTACTGGTGGCACATAAGGCTCTGGCCAGAAGCACTCGTTGCTGTTGGCCTCCTGAAAGGTCCCTATAACACCTATCTGCCAAATCAAGGATGTTCATGCGCTCCATGTTTTTTTCGGATAAGGATCGATCTTCTTTGCTGTAAAAAGGTTTGAAGGGTTTTCTGTTTTGGCATCCGGAAATAACGATTTCCCTTACAGAAGCAGGGAAATCCTTCTGGGCTATGGTCTGCTGAGGAAGATAACCTATTTCGCTACGCTTTAGCCCGCCCTCCATAACAACTTCACCGAATGCAGCGTGCTGAAGGCTCAAAAGGGTTCTCATGAGGGTAGTCTTCCCGGAGCCGTTTTCTCCAATAATACAAAGATAATCCCCTTCGTTAACAGTGAAATTTAAATTCTCCACTATTATCTTGGATCCATAACCAAGGGAAAGATTCCGGGTTTTTATTAAAGGTGAAGTTGTTTCGCGGTTTTTCATTTCTCAATTAATCTCAGTTAAGAGCCTTTTTTATCACTTCTAAATTATCCTCCATAACCGATAGATATGAAATGCCATTTCCATAATCTTCAGTTGTTAAGGATTGCATTGAATTAAGAGACAGAATCTCCGTATCCCCATTTACTCTAGCCTGAATAATTGCATTTGCAAGTTTATTATCCGATCCTTCCAGAATTATAATTCTCTTTAGTCTTAAATCGTCTGCTTTATTTGCTAAAAACCTAATGGTTTCAAAACTGGCTTCCGTTTCTGCAGAACAACCGGGGAAGGCGGCATAATAATCCAGCCCGTAATCATCTATCAAGTATCTAAAGGGAAAACGATCACAGAATAAAAGGGTCTTTCCCCCAGAGGATGAGATTATATTTTCGTATTCCTGATCAAGGGATTCCAGTTTCTGCAAATAATTGGCTGTATTTTCCTTATAGGTGGGTGCTTGCTTTTCGTCAATTTCTATTATAGACTCCGAAATCTTTTTTACAAAGAGTTCTGCGTTTTTGATGGATAGCCAAACGTGCTCGTCCATCTCATCCTGATTCTCTTCGGATTCTTCGCCTTGGGATTCTTCGGCTTCTGCGGTCATTCCTTCCTTTAATTCCTCGGCTTTTGCTATGTCCCCTAAAGTCTCCAGCAAATTGATGGATCTTAAATCTTTATTGACGGGGTCCGCAATTGCATCTTCCGCCCATTGATCGGATTCGCCACCTACGTAAATGAACAGGTCACATGATGAAATGCTGAGGATGTCGTCTACGGATGGCTGATAGCTGTGCATGTCGATACCGTTATCTATCAGTAGAGATACTTCAATGTTTGATGGATTATCACCTAAAACATTCATAATCCAATCATATACGGGGAAAATCGTTGTGACTATTTTAAATTCGGATTCGGCCTTGGATTCAGTATCCCTGGTGCCACATGCCGAAATGGAAAAAACCATTAAAAAAACAGTCAATAGTATGGATATTGATTTGATTGATAATCTAGAGTATCTCTTATTCATTAACAAATGCCTTTATACTTATGCCTTTATACTTAATTTATGTATCTTAGTTATTCACAATGAAGTATACTTCTAAACAGTTGAAAAAACAACAGACAATGTATCGCATCCTTTATTTTTACCCTTACTTATGATAAAATTAGTGGTTGAAAATATGAGCTATTTATTGTTATGCATTCCATAATGGAGTCAGGTAATGATGGCGAGATTATGGATGCGACACATATTTAAAGAAAGGGATTTAATAATAAATTAATGGACGGTCACAGTATCGTGCCGTCGGTTTTGCTGATAATCGGGCTACTATTTTTCTCCGCATATTTTTCGGCAACCGAGACGGCTTTCACATCACTTAACAGAATCAGAATAAAGAATAAGGCAGATGCCGGGGACGAGCAGGCAAAGAAGGTTCTGGCCCTGGAGCAAAACTACGACAACCTGCTTTCGACTATCCTAATCGGAAACAACCTGGTGAACATCGCCAATACTGCTGCAGCGACGGTTCTCTTCGTAAATCTTTACGGAAGCAAGGGTCCGCTGATTTCGACTATCGTAACTACGGTAATAGTTTTGATATTCGGTGAGATTACCCCGAAGAGCCTGGCCAAGGAATATCCGGAGCAGTTTGCCATGTTCTCCGCACCTCTAATAAATGTGCTGAGAATAGTGCTTATGCCGTTAAACTGGGTCTTTGCTCAGTGGAAGAAGCTCCTTAATCTGGTGTTTAAAACCGGGGGTAATCAAAAGATTACGGAAGACGAGCTGGTTACGATCGTGGACGAGGCCTTCGTAACGGGAGGAATAGGAGAAGAACAAAACGAGCTTATCCAGAACGCCATAGGATTTAACGAACTGGAGGCACAGGACATTCTGACGCCCCGGGTTGACATTACCGCAGTGGAACTTGGGACACCTAAGGAAGAAATAGCGGAGGTCTTCCGTGAAACGGGATACTCCAGGCTTCCTGTATATGAGGACGAGCTGGACGGAATAGTAGGGGTTCTAAATCAAAAGGACTTTCACACTCATGTTCTCCATGAGAACAAGGCCGTAGAGGATATAATAAAGCCCGTTATCTACGTGGCAGAGTCCATTCCTGCAGCCGATCTTCTTAGAAAGCTCCAGGAAAATAAATGTCGAATGGCCATCGTTGTAGACGAATACGGAGGGACCCAGGGGCTTGTAACGGCAGAAGACATCATAGAAGAGCTGGTGGGTGAAATCTACGATGAGAGCGATACAGTTGCAGGTCGTGATATTACGGTGATGCAGAACGGAACCTATAGGGTTTTGGGAAGCGCAAATGTGGAGAAGATGTTTGACTATTTTGGTGAGGAACCGGAGATTGAAGACGCGACTACGGTAAACGGATGGGCGGCCATAGAACTGGACCGCATCCCCAGGCGGGGAGATCGCTTCGACTACCGCATTCGGGACAAGGTCTTCCATGCTGTAGTCACAAAGGCCGATGAGAAAAAAGCTCTGGAATTAAACATAAGAGTTGAGAATATAGAATAATACTTTTGAAAGGACATCGCATATTTATGGGATTTATGGAAAAACTCTTTGGAGATGTGAACTCCAGAGAAATAAAAAAGATTGAAAAAATTGTTGCAATGATAGAGGCCTATGATGATGCAATGAAGGCGCTAAATGACGAAGAACTTAGAGCCAAGACCGATGAGTTTAAAGAGCGCCTGGCAAACGGAGAAACATTGGACGATATTCTTCCCGAGGCTTTTGCTGTATGTAGAGAAGGTGCATATAGAAGCCTGGGCATGAAGCACTATAGAGTGCAACTTATCGGTGGTGTGGTTCTACATCAGGGAAGAATCGCTGAGATGAAAACAGGTGAAGGTAAGACTCTTGTTGCGACACTTCCGGTTTACCTAAATGCGCTGACAGGAAATGGCGTTCACGTTGTTACGGTTAACGATTATCTGGCTAAACGTGACGCGGACTGGATGGGGAAACTCTATAATTTCCTTGGTCTTTCTGTAGGTGTTGTAATCCACGGAATCACAGGCGAACAAAGAAAGAAGGCCTATCTATCCGACATAACTTACGGAACCAATAACGAGTTCGGCTTTGATTATCTAAGAGATAACATGGTTACATATAAAGAAAACCTGATGCAGAGGGAATTGGCTTTTGCTCTCATAGACGAAGTGGACTCCATTCTCATAGACGAAGCCAGAACACCCCTTATTATTTCCGGAAAGGGCGAAGACTCCAGCGACATGTATAAGAAGGCGGATGACTTTGTTCGTACTTTAAGCGGAAAGAGAATCGTCAAAGAAAAGAAAGGTGCCCTTATGGCCCTGGGTGGCGATGAAGAAGCCGAAATGGATGAGAAAATCTATGACTTCATATATGAGGAAAAGGATAAGCAGATTGCTCTCACCGAACGTGGAATAAAGAAGGCTGAAAAAACCTTTGGGGTAGAGAACTATGGTGATCCTGAAAACATGGAACTTAACCACTATGTGCAGCAAGCCTTGAAGGCGCATAATACCATGGAAAGGGATGTGGACTATATCGTCCAAAAAGGTGAAGGCGGAGATGCTGAGATTATCATTGTTGACGAATTCACCGGACGTCTCATGTATGGTCGTAGATTCTCCAACGGACTTCACCAGGCAATTGAAGCCAAGGAACGTGTAAGTGTACGTGCGGAATCAAAGACTCTGGCAACCATAACCCTACAGAATTATTTCCGTATGTATGGGAAGCTGGCTGGAATGACAGGTACAGCCAAGACTGAGGAAGAAGAATTCCGCGATATCTATAATATGGACGTTGTGGCAATTCCGCCAAATAGAACCGTTCAAAGAGTGGATCTTCCCGATTCCATATATCAGACGGAGCGTGGAAAATTTAAAGCCATTGTGGATAAAGTTGTGGAAGTCCATGAAACCGGCCAACCTATATTGGTGGGTACCGTTTCAGTAGAAAAGTCCGAACATTTAAGCGATATGCTTAGTAAGCGCGGCGTCAAACATAATGTGCTTAATGCTAAGCATCATCAAAAGGAAGCCGAGATTGTTGCAGAAGCCGGTCGTAAAGGTCAGGTTACAATTGCAACCAATATGGCAGGTCGTGGTACGGATATTATACTGGGAGGAAATCCTGAATTCGAAGCCAGAAAGGAAATGGAAAAACTGGTAACACCTGAAGGGGACAGAATCTATTCCGAGGACGATATTAACTTTGCAACGGGTTTTGTTAAGTCAGATGATCCAAGACTAAACGGCGCCAGGGATAAATATAATGAATTTTTAACAAAGTATAAAAATGAGAGACAGTCAGAACATGAGGAAGTTGTGGATCTGGGAGGTCTCTACATCATAGGTAGTGAACGTCATGAATCCAGACGTATAGACAACCAGCTCCGCGGACGTTCCGGACGTCAGGGAGACCCGGGTGAGACTCAGTTTTTCATTTCCATGGAGGACGATTTGATGCGCCTCTTTGGTGGCGATAGAATGCAGGGAATTGTAAGCAAGGTTGGAATGGCAGAGGACGAAGCCCTGGAGGCAAATATTCTATCCAAGTCAATTGAGAATGCACAGAAGCGGGTTGAAGGCAGGAACTTCAGCGTACGTAAGTACGTTTTGCAGTATGACAACGTAATGAATAAGCAAAGGGAAATCATCTATGGTGAGCGAAGAAAGGTTCTTTTTGGAGAAGATCTTCGCGACGATGTTATGCATATGAAGGACACCATGGTGGATGCGCTTATTGCGCCTACTGTGGCCGACAGCAAATATCCTGAAGAATGGGATTTGGAGAACCTGAATAGAAATATTAAACAGCTGGTCCCTGCATATGTGGCGCCTAACCGTAGTCAGGATGAAATAACTCATTTAACTGAAGATAAACTGCGCAATCAGATTATAACCGACCTTAATGCTCTTTATGACAAGAAGGACGAAGAAATTGGTGCGGAGCATATGCGTCAGGCTGAGCGTGCAATCATGCTACGAGTAGTTGATAATATGTGGATGGATCATATTGATGCCATGGACCAGCTTAAGTCCGGTATCGGTCTCCGCTCAATAGGTCAACAGGATCCGGCGGCAGAATATGCCAAGGAAGGATTCGATATGTTTGACCAGATGATTGGAGCAATCCAGGAGGACACAGTTAAGTATTGCTATAATGTATCTATTGCCACAGAAACAGAGCGCAGGCAAGTGATTCAGGTTGGACAGGCCAGGAAAGACGATTATGTGGATGAAGAAGCTGAAGCAGTAGGCGCATCTGCCAGAGGTAGAGGAACAGGTGGAGCCATGCAGGGAATGCCTGCTCGTGGTGCCAAGGTTCCGCCAAGAGAAATAAAGCATGATCCCATTAAGCGTGACCAGCCAAAGATTGGGCGTAACGATCCATGTCCTTGCGGTTCGGGAAAGAAATATAAAAACTGTTGTGGTCGTGCAGGTGCCAATTCAGCAGAGTGATAAGGAGAGAGAATAATGCTTGATGTTGATTTTCTAATTATCGAACCCTTTAATGCTGTTTTCTGGGTAGTGTTTTTGATGTTCTTCTTAATGCTACTGGGAT
>CACXFN010000022.1 GCA_902766915.1 uncultured Eubacteriales bacterium | reverse complement strand
TTTGGGAAAAGTATATAGAATACTTTTCCGGATAACAGAACCGATTGTTGCTCCTTGTAGAAAACTGATGAACAGGTATTTCAATACGGGTATGTTTGACTTTTCGGTTTTTGTAGCCATGATCTTAATTGAACTTGTTACAAGGGTTTTAGTTAGATTCCTTTGGATTTTTGTATAGGATAGGAGATAGAGATGATTACACCACAAGAAATCGAATTAAAAGAATTTTCTCGTAGTGTGAGGGGATACGATAGAGACGAAGTTGATGAATTCTTAGATGTTATTATTTTGGATCTACAGGATTTATTGGCCAGTGTGGATGAAATAAAAAAAGAAAATGAGGAACTTAAGGCGGAGATTGAAGAGCATAAAAAATCTCAGCAAAAGGTTATGGACACACTGGAATCAGCTAAGCGTCTGATGAAGGATATGTCAGACAGTGCCGAAAAGCGTGCGGACATAATAATTCAGAATGCCAAAATGGATGCAGAACTGATTCTGAATGAAGCCAGGAGTGCTGCGCCTCAGACAAATAGCGTTATGGATGGATCCGAATTGCATGAGAAAGTCTTGTTGTTCAAAAATAGATATAGACAATTACTAAAGGACGAACTGGATAATCTGGATAGCAAGAGTAATGACTTGTTGTCTGAATTAGAAAAGGAATTCATGCCGACTTCCACGGACACACAAATCATGAGTTTTTCCGATATTGCAGATGATAAGATTTCCGTAACTAAAGCAACTTTGGCTGATGGAGAGTTATCGTTAAAAGAGGCAGATGATTTAATTGCCAAATTGGAAAACGAGGCTGATGAGTTGGCAAAGAAGACTGACTTGCCAAGGGCTAAGGATACAGTCGTTTTAGATGCGGATGCAATAGATGAACTACTTGAAAAAAAGGCTGAGAACTAATAATAAATGGAGGCGGGGCACGTGTTGCCCCGTAGTTAATATATGATTTCTGTAATAATTGTAGTGGCCATAGTCCTACTGGATCAACTTAGCAAGATTGCAGTAAGGAGTTTTATGACAGAAGGCCAGAGCATAAGCATTATTGATGGTTTTTTCTCTATTACTTACTATAATAATACAGGGGTTGCTTTTAGTTTTTTGGCGGGCCATAGAATAATTGTTACAATTGTTCAGGTGATTGCCCTTGTTGTGGTGGCGCTGTTTATATATTTTATGAAGGGCAAGGGTGGTTTATTTGAGATTTCACTGGCTATGATTTTAGGTGGTGGAATCGGTAATCTAATAGATAGATTAGTTTTTGGAAAGGTGACGGATATGATCTCCTTTAGCATATTTCCACCGGTTTTTAATATTGCAGATATTGGAGTTACTGTTGGGTGTATGTTATTACTGCTGGATCTTTACCTTGATATAAGAAGAGAAAAAGAAATAGTTTGACAGTTGGGTTAAAAATATTAAGTTCACTAGGGCCTATGAAAAGGGAGTTTATTGTTACATCAGAATATTCCGATAGGAGAATTGATAGTTTCCTTTCGGATATGAATGAGGATAAATCCAGAAGCTGGATTCAGAAATTGTTTCCGGAAGGCAGGGTTTTAGTGAATGATAATAGGTGCACATCAAAAAAATACATTGTCAAAACCGGTGATACTATAGCCATTGAATTAGAAGATAATGACTGTGAGGATAATACTAATGGCATTAAGGCTTTACCGAAGGGTGAACCCATTTCCTTGGATATAGTTTTTGAGGATGATTATTATCTGGTTATTAATAAGCCTAAGGGACTTGTGGTTCATCCCGGGAATGGGAACGAAACCGGGACTTTGGTAAATGGATTGATTAATTATCTGGGAAATTCATTTTTATCAGAGGTGGAAGAGGTTTGTGATGTGGAAAGACCCGGAATCGTTCATAGAATAGATAAGGATACAACTGGATTAATTGTAGTAGCAAAGCGTAGAGAATCCTTTATAAGCCTTTCGGAACAGTTTAGGGATCATAGTATTACCAGGAGATATACCGCATTGGTATACAATAATTTTGGCGAAGATGAAGGCGTGATAGATGAACCCATAGGACGTGATCCGCGCAATCGCTTGAGGCGAAAGGTAAATGGGATAGAACCCAGGAAGGCTGTTACTCATTATAAAGTTATTGAGCGATTGGGCATATATAATTTAATTGAAGCCTCTTTGGAAACCGGACGAACTCATCAGATACGCGTTCACATGTCCTATATAGGGCATCCGGTGGTGGGTGATCCAGTATATGGTCCAAGGAAGGATTCTCTAAATGCAGGCGGGCAGATGCTTCATGCCGGTGTGCTTGGCTTTGTTACGATAAATGGTGAATACGTAGAATTCTCAAGAGATTTACCAGATCGATTTAAAGCGGTGCTTAAAAAGATTCGTATTAACAAGGGATAAAAGACCTGTGCGGATTGGTTGACTTTGACTTAATTATTCTTAATCGATTTGACTAACACCGTTTTAATAATACATAATCTGATTACTGCCAGGCAGTATATCTCTTGAAAAAGTGATCACTTATTTAAGTACCTGATATAATTCACACAATCTAGGCAAACATATCCACCTTTAAAAGCTTTATTGCGAAATATGTTTCCGCAAAGTGAACAATTCTTTTTCATCGATACGACCCCCTAACTTGGCACAGGTCTTTTACGTAGGTCGATGATAGTCTTATTTGGGAGAAAACTACAAGAATTATTTTTTGAAATGTAAGAATAAGTCGTTTTAGTGTAAGGATATGAGGATTTAATGTATGGAGAACAAAATACCTATAGAATTTGCTGAAGCTCATATTTCACCAGATAAGCTGGATATCCTCTTGATGCGTTATGATGCTGCTATTAGAGAGGTAAGAGCAAAACTGGAAATACTAAATGATGAACTGTCGTTAAAGGGATATCAAAATCCAATTATTAATATTTTTTCATTAAGAAAGAAGACTGCAAATATTGTTGAAAAGCTTAAGCGGCAAGGCGATCCGGTTACCCTTGAGTCTATCCAGGAGAACCTAAACGATGTGGCTGGCATCAGGGTTATTTGCTCCTTCATAGACGATATTTATGATGTGGCCAATATGCTTGTCTCTCAGGATGATGTTACATTGATAACCATCAAGGATTATATTCAGAATCCTAAGCCCAATGGTTACAGAAGTTATCATATGATAATTGAGGTACCGATTTTCTTCTCAAATGAGAAAAGACCCATGCGTGTAGAGGTTCAAATTAGAACCGTAGCAATGGACTTCTGGGCAAGTCTGGAACATAGAATGAAATACAAACAAAATATTGAAAATGCAGATGAGATTATTGAGGAATTAAAAAAATGCGCCGATACCATAGCGGCTACCGACGCAGAAATGATGACTATTAGAGATAAAATAACACATATATCTGACTAACTAATTCTATATTGGCAGTTTAGGATCCACATAAACCGTCCTATTATCCGTAAAAATCACCATGCCGGGCTTTGCTCCGGCTGGTTTTTTTACATGGCGTACTTTCACATAATCCACCGGGACCTGACCGGAGTCCTTGGCCTTACTGTGCCATGCTGCAATAGATGCGGCACAATAAATATCATCCGCCGTTGGGTCTTCTCCTTTTGTTCTAATTATCACATGAGAACCCGGGATATCTTTGGTATGAAGCCAAATGTCGGTTTTGTCGGCGAGTCGAAGAGTTAGCTCGTCATTTTCCTTATTGTTGCGTCCAACTAGTATTTCAAATCCCGAAGGTGATTGGTACCTGTGTGGAGATGCCTTAAATCGGCGTGGTTTCTCGTTGCTCTTTTTCTTCTTCAAAAAACCTGTTTCAACTAATTCTGAGCGAATGAATTCAATATCCTCAGGATTGGTTAAACTATCCAAAGCGGTTTTTACTGACTCCAGGTAAGAAATATCCTTCTGAGTTTCTTCAATCTGAATACGTTTTTCTTTTATGGCAGTCTTGGATTTTCCATATTTTTTAAAGAAGTTTTGCGCATTTTTGGAAGGACTGTATTTGGGATCTAAAGGGATTTCAACACTGGCTCCATCATAATAACTTGTTACGGTAACTCTATCTGCACCCTGCTTAATCTGATGAAGATTGGCAGTGAGTAATTCTCCAAACAATCGATATTTCTCAGAATCCTCTGCGGCCAACAAATCTTCATTTAGGCGCTGTAGTTTAAGCTGAGATTTATCCAGTAAGCCATCCAAAGTTCTTGATAATGAGTGGGTTCGTTGTTTTGTTCTATTGGTCGACTCTTTGTGTTCATAATAATAATCGATGCACTGGCTTAAAGAATCAAATTCTAAGCGATTACATATATTCTCATATTCAGTAATATTAGCAATGTGAAAATCTACCGGTGAATTATTATCATCCAAATATATATGTGCCTTATGAGACGATTTTTGATTTGGTGAATCATTTGATTGATAGAGACTTTTTAAAAACCCATATCTATCATTTGCCAAAGTGTCTTCAGATTCGATGTTGGCGTTGGGAGAAAGCAATGCCAACTCCCCCGCAATCTGCGGCGATATTCCCCCAACTGCATTTAATATGGACTTTGGATCATTGGGAAGACTATCTAATTTTCCCCTTGATATTTCAAAAAAGGGGATTTTATCCTGGGTAGGTGGATATTGATACAGTATGCCTGGAAGTATTTGTCTAACTCTACTGGTGTCAAAGGATACACGTTTGATGCTGTCTACAACCTTCCAGGATTGACTTTCCGGTTCGTGCTGAAGGTGCTGTTCTATTTGCTTATCTGTTTCGGATTGATTAATGAGTTCTGTGAGAATGATATTGCTGTGTTTCCCCATAATCTCGAAGATAAGTTTTTTCGAGACAGCAAAGCCAAGTTCGCTCATTGCTTCCAGAGTAATCTCAATAATTCTATCTGCTCCATATTGTGAAATGTCAACTATTCTGCTTCCGATTAGGTGTTTCCTCATAAGCATGCAGAAAGGTGGAGGTGTGGAGGGGTTAGGAGGTGTGTCCTCAATTAAATGAATTCTTGGAGCGGAACTCGAGGCAGAAGAAAATAACTTATGATTACCACTTTTAGTGTGAACGGTAATCAAAAGCTCATCCTTTGCCGGTTGCTGAACTTTATCTATTTTACCTCCATTCAGCAAGGTCTTTAATTCCTCTGCCATTTTCCTTGTAATTATTCCATCAAAAGCCATGAATAGATTTTATGATTTAGTTTGATTAATGTCAATGATTTATAGAAGGATGGCAAATTTGAGAAAGTAGAATGGTTATGCTACAATAGGGCTTGTCGCTGATATGTTAATAATAAGATAATGAGCCTATCCGCGATATAGTTAAAGGTTGTATTGATATAACAACAGAAAGGACCTTTTAAATGATTAAGAGTATGACAGGCTTCGGAAGAGCAGAGTTTTCCGATGGAAAGAGAAATATCGTTTGTGAGATTAAATCAGTAAATCACAGATATTGCGATATTACAGTGAAAATGCCCAGGAGATACAATTTTGCAGAAGAAAGAATAAAGTCAACAATAAAAGAATTCGTTAATCGTGGCAAGCTGGATGTATCTATTATGGTTGAAAACGTAACTGAAAATGATGTCAATATTCGACTTAATACTATGGTTGCAAAGCAGTATATGGAAAGCCTGAAAGAACTACAGCGAACTGTTCCCGTGGATGGAGATTCTGCAATTTCTTTGGAATTCCTGGCTTCTCTTCCCGATGTAATAAAGGCTGTGCCGGATGTGGAGGATGAAGAGGAAATGACTAAAGCCATTTTAAACCCTGTTAGGGAAGCTGCGAAAAAACTCGATGAAATGAGAATAGTTGAAGGCGAAAAACTGGCGGAAGATTTAATAACGAGAGGCAATGAGATAAAGGATTTAGTTGATGAAATAGAAAGAATTGCACCGGACGTTCCAAGGTCTTATGCTGAGAAAATGAGAAACAGAATCAAGGATTTGATTGGGAACAGTGCGGATATTCCGGAGGATCGAATCCTATTGGAGGCTGCTATTTTTGCTGATAAATGCAGTATTGCAGAGGAACTAACCAGACTTCATAGCCATATGGATCAAATGGAGACAATAATAAATGAGACGGGGCAGCCCGACGGAAAGAGATTGGATTTCCTAGTACAGGAAATGAATAGGGAAGCCAATACCATAGGTTCCAAGGCGAACGATTTGGGGGTAACTGAGCTAATGCTTAAAATAAAGGCAGAGGTAGAGAAAATACGCGAACAAGTACAAAATGTTGAATAATCTTGATTAAAACAGTGAAAAATGCTAAAATAAGTGATTAGAATTTAGTGATAGTTTAATCCAGAATGGAGAATAATAGTGGCAAAGATAAAGGTTGACAATCATCTTTGTGAAAGTCCTGGAGAACTGTTTATTGTTTCAGGACCATCAGGGGCAGGGAAGGGAACCATCTGCAAGCGATTAATCGAAGAAACAGATAATGTGGAACTATCTGTTTCTGCGACAACGAGGGCGCCTAGGGAAGGTGAGGTTGATGGAGTAAATTATTACTTCATTGACAAAAAAGAGTTTGAAAAGCGCATAAAAAAGGGTGGATTTCTGGAATATGCCGAGGTGTTTGGTAACCTATACGGAACACCAAAGAAGCCTATGGAAGAGAAGTTGGAAAAGGGAATTGATGTTCTGCTTGAAATCGATGTACAGGGCGCTGCCCAAGTAAAAAAGAACTATCCGGAAGGTATTTTTATATTTGTTCTTCCTCCAAGCCTGAAAGAACTTAGGAATAGATTGGTTAAGCGTGGAACAGATACTATGGAAGTAATTGAAAACAGGTTGTCCCAAGCTATGGGTGAAATAAGACAAATGTTTGAATACGATTACTTTGTTGTAAATGACGATTTAAATGAGGCTGTAGAAAAGGTTAAGGATATAGTTTCTGCTGAACATGCTCGAGTTCAGGATCATGGACTCGAGTTATTAAAAATATATGAGGAGGAAGATGAATAATGCTTTACCCATCCATTAATGAAATAAGAAAGAAAGTAGACAGCAAGTATACTTTGGTAATAATGGCAGCTAAGCGAGCAAGGGATATTGTTGACGGGCAGCCAATTCTTACTGACGAATGTGATGAATTCGAAAAGCCGGTTTCTGTGGCTGCGTATGAGATTAATGATGATCTTATTACCTATAATCGAAATGAATAGATTAATGAATTAATAACAGAAATTTTTTAAGACTGGAAAGCAAAATTTTTTAAGACTGGAAAGCAAAAAAAGCTTGAAATTTAGCTAATTATATCGTATAATATACGTCGGCTCCATTGGAAGCCGATGTTTATTTTTAACCAAATTACTACTAAACACACCCGGAGTGCGTTGCCCATGGTGCCGTGAGTTTTAAAACAAACGGTTTGGCAAGAGCCTATCTCCGAGTGGAAGAAAAACCAGGAGGAAAAACATGTCAGTAATTTCAATGAAACAACTGCTTGAAGCAGGCGTCCACTTTGGACATCAGTCCAGAAGATGGAATCCTAAAATGGAACAGTATATCTTCACACAGAGAAACAATATCCACATTATCGACCTTCAGCAGACAGTAGGTAAGGTAGACGAAGCTTATGATTTCGTAAAAAGCGTTGCTGAAACAGGCCGTCCTATTCTCTTTGTTGGAACAAAGAAGCAGGCTCAAAATGCAATTAGAGATGAAGCCTTGAGATGTGGTGAATATTACGTAAGCGAGAGATGGCTGGGCGGAATGCTCACAAACTATAAGACCATCAGCGCACGTATTAAGAGACTTAATGATATCGAGAGAATGGAAGAAGACGGAACTTTTGATAAGCTTTCAAAGAAGGAAGTTATTAAGCTCCGTGCAGAACGTGACAAATTGGAAAAGAATCTTGGCGGAATCAAGGACATGAGAGGTATGCCGGGTGCAATGTTCATCGTGGATCCTCGCAAGGAAAGAATCGCCGTTAAGGAAGCTAGAATTCTTGGTATTCCTATTGTAGGTATAGTTGATACTAACTGTGATCCTGATGATGTCGATTTCATTATCCCGGGTAACGATGATGCTATCAGAGCGGTTAAACTAATTGCAAGCAAGATGGCTGATGCAGTAATTGAAGGACATCAGGGTGAGAGCTTTGATGAAGGTCCGGACCAGGATGCTCTGGAAGCTGAAGTAGTAGCAGAAGCAGCCAAGGAAGCGAAGGACATCGAAGAAGTAGTAGCAGAAGCTGAAGAAGCTACAGAAGAATAATTAGGATTATAGCTTTGACGCGGTGAGGAATACCCTCATCGCGTATCTATGATTATAGGAGGAAATCAAAATGGCAGTAACCGCTCAAATGGTAAAAGAA
>CACXFN010000021.1 GCA_902766915.1 uncultured Eubacteriales bacterium | reverse complement strand
TATTTCTATTGTCGGAAGTGGAATAATCATCTTTTTGAGGCTTCCCTGACTCAGTTTTGGTTGTGCCGATCCAGTCACATACTCTGCCAAATTCTTGCTATTAATCCAAAAGTAAAAATAACGCAGTCGGCATACTTCTTTTGTGCGCAAAATATGTGCATGATTATTTACCCAAAATTTCCCATCCACCAATTGTGCTAAGTCTTGCTTATTCGATTTAAGGTTTTCACCATCCTCCGCAAGTAGAATATACTCGCCATCAAAAATATAATCGTCAATATAGTCTATAATTCCCTGCGCACCATAATATCTATATGAACCTTGTCTCTTTGATCGTTCCATTGATGACAAAGGAACCCTTTGCTTATCGAAGAGTGTTACCACCTCATCAAATTGATATTCAACATATTTCATATAATCACCCTTTCATCCAATGTATTTCTTGTGCGCCAATTTTACATTGCTCTGCTTTACCATCGCATACTGCAATGTCGTATCTATTCTCTGATGCCCAAGAAGCCGCTGAAGCTGTTCTATAGGCATTCCTTTATCAATAGCCATTGTCGCAAGCGTCCTCCTAAACTTATGTGGATGAACTTTCGGAATGTTCAGTCGCTTACCCATTTCACGGAGTCGATGCTCAACACCACCAATCTGTATCCGCTCATATGGAGCCCTTAATGTAACAAAGAGCGCCGGATTATCATCAGCCCGGCTATCGAGGTAGTCCTGCAGGTGCAGCTTTGCCCTAGCATCGAAGTACACGATTCTTTCTTTATCGCCTTTTCCGAACACCACACATTCCCGCTCCGCGAAGTTTATATCGTCACGGTTCAACAGAACCATCTCACCAACACGCATCCCTGTTGATGCAAGCACATCGATCATAGCCAAGTCCCGCAGTTCTTCACAATTATCGCGCATTTTCTCCAAGTCCTCATCAGAATATGTTTCCTTGATATTACTTGCAGTTTTCACTCTATGAATACGGCGCACCGGACTTTTGATGATGTAATCCTCATCCTCAAGCCAGGAAAAGAAACTGGATAGGATACGGCGGATATTGTCGATGGTCACTCGGCTCGACTGTTTTTTGCTCTGATACTCGGTAAGGTATGTCCGTAAATCATCCGTATGAATATGTCGGACATTCTTGCCAATAGATGCTATCATAGCATCTATTGTGGTCTGGTAATATTTCAGCGTCTTTTCCGAGCATCCCTCTATCCGCTTTGCAGCTATAAACCTTGCTATAAGATTATTACTGTCATCCTCCTCTGGCTTCATCTCCAACTCGGTCACATCATATCGACAAAGTACATGCTTCACCACCTGTCTCAGCTGTTTCATCTGGGCATTGTCGAGGTATGCCAACATATCCTGCATTATCTCTTCCATCAATTCTTCTTTCATGTCGTATCTCCTTCTATTTTTTTCCAGAGAACGACAGCAACGGCAGTTCTGTTGGTATAACTCTCGCCGTTGGTGAGAGCAGTTAACATATAAACGATAATTTAGCAGCTTAGATGTCTATGTCAGAGACATCTAGTTCACCGGACATTAACTTGGGCAATAATGAATCTCTTAATGAGGCAAGCCTGTTGCTTTCGATTCGATTAGCGGCAATCTGATCCAACATTGGGACAATAAGTCCATTGAAGTGATTGAGAGACTCTTTGTCTGGCAATACAACAGGATATTTCATTATTTGTTGTTTGTCTCCACGAGGCATTTTTGTCCCCTTCGATCCAACAACCATGTAATCGAAAAACCGATCCATATAAAGCGTTCCGAAAAGAAAAGCCGAGTATTGATTTTCCTTCGGGACAAAACAAAGAACATCGGTTGAGCAGCCACAATTATCATTCGTAACGTAGATGATCTTTTTGAAGTAAGGACGAATATTAGAAATAAGAACATCTCCTTTATGGCATTCGGTAGTCTGTGTTATGGACGGAAGGCTTGTTGCATCAACTGCTCCCATTTTATCAGGCTGCATATTCTCAGTTGAGTAATATGTCGATAGCGACAATTCAGACACAAGAATTTTATCTGATGAATAATGGCAGATATCGGCCAATACACCTGATGGTGTATGTGTAGTAGGGTCAAATACATTACTATAAATCGCCTGAATTTGTTCAGCTAAATTATCATTTATTTTATTGTTAATAACTTCCTTTTCACACAACAAATAATAGAATTCACCTATTACTTTCTGTATATCCATTGG
>CACXFN010000020.1 GCA_902766915.1 uncultured Eubacteriales bacterium | reverse complement strand
TAATAATCTCAATAGGTTTAATTCTGTCGCCCTCTGCCCTAAATAACTGTGCTACAAACTGGCCAATTGCATTGGTTGCCATAGTTGTGGTAATAGCTTGCAATATATGGGGTAAAGGAATGATAAAAATCGTTCCTATTCTTCTGGGTGTTGTAGCATCATATTTAGTGGCTGCTGTTACAGGAAATGTTGATTTCACAGTAGTTAAGGAAGCTCCTTGGATTGGTCTTCCGCTAAAATGGGAGAATACCGGCCTCTCGGTTCTCACAGGGGGAGATATAGATGTAAGTCTTTTAATAACTGCAATTGTAACCATAGTGCCAATATCATTTGCTACAATGATGGAGCATATAGGTGATATAAGCGCAATTAGTAGTACAGTTGGAAGGAACTATATAGAGGATCCGGGACTTCACAGAACATTACTTGGGGATGGTATTGGAACAGCTATAGCATCTCTTTTTGGAGCACCTGCCAACACTACCTACGGTGAAAATACAGGTGTGCTTGCTTTGACCAAGGTATATGACCCAAGAGTGGTCCGTTATGCTGCTGTATATGCTATTATACTTTCTTTTTCGCCAAAGTTTGCCGGTATTATAGAAGCAATGCCTCCGGCTACAATTGGGGGAGTATCAATAATTCTATACGGTATGATTTCAGCTATCGGAATCAGAAACATGGTAGAGAATAAAACTGATTTCCAGCAATCCAGAAATGTAATAATAGCAGCGCTAATTATTGGACTAGCCATAGGAATCAATTTTAGTACAGCCTTGGGATGTGTATATGACGGCGCTACAACTATTGCCGGCGGAATCAGCTTCACAATTGGCACGATGGAAATTAAACTATCAGGCTTGGCTGTTGCATCAATAGTCGGAATCATATTAAATGCGATACTTCCGGGAAGGGACAAGAGTTATACGGATAAGCCTAATGAGAACCTGGCGTCATCTCTAGGGATTTATTAAAATGTTTCGAACTTTTGTTTACTTTTTGTTCGCGATATGATATACTCCTTGTGTAAATAAAATGAAAAACCCAAAAACCCCATTTATACAGAAGCGAGGAAATAATTATGTCAAAGGCAAAAGAAAAAGCGAGAGCCAGAGAGCAAAAAATATTGGAATTCATGAGGTCTGAGGTCAAGAAAAGAGGATATGCTCCTACCGTTAGAGAGATTGGTTCAGCATTGGGAATCAAGTCCACGTCAACAGTACACAAGGATATAGAGAGTCTTGCCAGTCAAGGATTTATAAGAAAGGATCCCGCTAAACCTAGAGCCTTGGTTTTAACGGAAAAGGGCCTTGGTTCTGAAGGAGGATCCGGATTAGGAAATGTAACACCCATATACGAAAAAACGGTAGATGTGCCAATTATCGGGAATATTGCAGCAGGAACGCCAATACTTGCAGAGGAGAATATTGAAGATACATTCCAAATGCCTGCGAGATACATCGATGGAACTACTTTCATGCTTAAGGTAAGAGGTGAGAGTATGATAGAGGCGGGTATATTTGACGGTGATTTGATTTTAGTCGAGCAAAAGGAAACTGCTAAAAATGGAGATATTGTGGTGGCCATGGTTGATGGATTTGAAAGTGAAGCAACTGTCAAAACCTTTTATAAAGAGGATGGTCACATTAGACTCCAGCCTGAGAATAGCTCCATGAGTCCAATAATAGTACAGGACGCAAAAGTTCTGGGGCTAGTCCGGGGTGTGTTTAGATACTATAATTAGAAGTCAATCAAACCATAATTATTTCATGGAAATCTATTGCATTGGACGCATCCCTGTGATATAGTTATTTGGTTGAAAAATAAAGGATTACTTTCACTTGGTTCTTCGAATCTCCGACGAGTACTCGGTGAAAGGGAATTAAAAAAAGGAGAAAACAATGATTACTAAAGAAAAAAAAGAAGCAATTATCCAGGAGTATGCCACCAAGTCAGGTGACACAGGATCCCCGGAAGTACAGGTAGCAGTGCTCACAGCTCGTATCAACGATTTGAATGAGCATCTGAAAGTCCATAAGAAAGACCACCACTCCAGAAGAGGTCTTCTTAAAATGGTAGGTAAGAGACGTAACCTTCTTAACTATTTGAAGGAGAAGGATAT
>CACXFN010000019.1 GCA_902766915.1 uncultured Eubacteriales bacterium | reverse complement strand
TCAATTGGAACTAAAACAATTGACTTTGATTCTCTACCTAAGGAAATTATATCTTCCAAGTCAGATGCAAAAAAACTAACTGAATTAATCAGTAATGCATCAAGGGATGGAGAAGATGATCCTTCGTCTTATTTCTTTATCAAGGTATTTTCCGATAACAATCATATCGATATACCTTTAATAAACGGAATAGCAATTCTGAATCAAGTTAGTTATTGGTATATAAAGGACGATGCAGTTTTATATGTTATTAAAAGTATCTGTGAGAACAAGATTAAATTGGTGGGACACGGTCTTATAAATGATGTTTATCCCATGTTTATGAATTATTCCTATTCATTGTCAGGAAATCCGGATAAAATGGATGGAATGAATTTTTTGATTGTTCATGATACGGAAATTGCTGCTTATTTATTGGAACCTTCCAAATCCAGTTATTCGCTAAAAACCATGATGATGGAGAATTATCATATTGATATATTGGATGAAAAGGAATTTCTGAAAGAGACTTCCCAACTTAATCTATTTGAGGATATTCATCAAAAGTTTTTTGATTATGGATTTGAAATAACAAAAGCCATGGCTATGGTAATGGCAAAACAAGTTGATGACATAGCTTATTCAAATCTTGAAAATATCTTTGTTAATATGGAACTTCCGCTAATTAAGGTTTTGGCTTCCATGGAGACCGAGGGATTCTTAGTGGATCCAAATAATCTTAAGGAATTTGGTCAGGAATTAAAGGGTGAAATAGATAATATAACTAAGGACATTTATGAAGAAAGTGATGAAGAATTCAATATTAATTCAACTCAACAATTGGGTGAAGTATTGTTTGATAAGCTTGGTCTAAAAGCAGGAAAGAAAACAAAAAAAGGTTATAGCACCAGTGCTGAGGTATTGGAAAAGCTCTATGATGAGCATCCAATTATTCCTCTTATATTGAGATATCGTACCCTTACAAAATTAAATAGTACATATGTTGAGGGGTTAAGGTTATTGATAGGTTTTGACAATAAGATAAGGGCGCATTTTCAACAGACTGTTACAGCCACAGGAAGAATCTCCTGTACAGAGCCTAATCTTCAGAACATACCCATTAGAAATGAATTCGGAAGGCAGCTTAGAAAGGCCTTTATTCCCAGAGACAATGAACATGTTTTGATTGGTGCTGACTATTCTCAGATAGAACTTAGAATACTTGCCCATCTGTCAGATGATGAATCGCTAATAGAAGCATTTAATAGGGGAGACGATATACATAGAGCAACCGCATCTAAAGTATTTGATATTCCATATGAAGAGGTATCATCCCTGGATAGGAGTAAAGCTAAGGCGGTTAATTTTGGTGTAATCTACGGAATGAGTGGATTTGGCCTATCGGAGGAATTAGGAATTACAAGAAGAGAGGCGGAAAGTTTCATAAAGGATTATTTTGAAAAGCATCCTAAGGTAAAAAACTATATGGATCTTCAGATTACCTTGGCAAAAGAAAGGGGTTATACTGAAACCATAATGGGGAGAAAGCGTTATATTCCGGAAATTAAATCACCAAACTATATGGTAAGATCTTTAGGTGAACGCCTTGCCATGAACAGCCCCATTCAGGGTAGCGCAGCAGATATAATTAAAATTGCCATGGTTAATGTATGGAATGAAATAAAAGAGCGCGGTTTAAAATCCAGACTAATACTACAGGTTCATGATGAACTCATTATAGATGCTGCCTTATCGGAAAAGGACATAGTAGAAGAATTGCTTATTAGAAATATGATGAATGCCCTTGAATTAAAGGTTAAACTTGTCAGTGATTTAAACACTGGTTCCACATGGTATGATTTGAAATAGGTGAAATATGTATAAGATTGGTTTAACCGGTAGCATCGGTAGCGGTAAATCTACAGTATCAAAGATTCTTGTATCCCAAGGTATAAAGGTGGTTGATACAGATGAGATATCCAGGAATCTAACCTCTGATAACAGTCCTATTCTTTTTGATTTGAAGGAGGCCTTTGGGGAAGATATTCTTATTGTTACAAAAGATGAAATAACCGGAGAAACATCATTATCATTGGATAGACGTAGGCTTGCGGAGATTGCCTTTTCCTCTGAGGATAATAAGAAACTCCTTACTCAAATTGTTACAAATAGAGTTAAGATTGAGATGTGGGCCATGGTGAATCAATTGGAATCAGAAGGGGAGACCTTGGTATGTTGTGATATACCTCTTTTGTTTGAGAGCAATGTCCAGAATCAGTTTGATGAAATATGGTCAGTAGTGGCGGATGATGAGATAAGATTTGAAAGGGCAAATAAAAGAGACGGAATTACGAAGGAAGATTTTACGGCTAGAGATAGGAGCCAAATATCACAAGAACATAAGATTAAGAACTCTGACGTGGTTTTTTACAATGATTCAACTCTGGATGAATTGGTTAAGAATGTACTAAATGAAGTTAAAAGAGTGAAGAAAGCAATATAGTAATGGCATTTAATCGACATGGGAAAAACAGAAAAGAATTGACTCGATTTAAGTTTTTCATAAGGAGATATCTAATCTATTTGGTAGTATTAGTTGTTCTTGGTATTGGAGTTTTTGCAACTTTTAAGATTTATAATAGAGACGGAGAAAATGTAGTTAATAAGGAACAGATATCAAACAAATTGGTTGCCGCCGATGTATATAATCTGTCTATGTACGAACCGAATTCATTTAATGTTTTTGCTTCTAATGATGAAGATTTGGTTTATTTAAATCAAATAATATACGGTTCCCTCTTTAAGCTGGATGAAACATTAAACATTGTCCCGGATTTGGTAAACACATATAGCGTTGATTCCGATAAGGGAATAGTTAATATAAGTTTGAGGGCAGATGCTTATTATAGCAATGGATTGCCTGTAACTGCAGCAGATGTTCAGAAGACTGTTTCCTGGATTAGGGATGCTGGAAAGGAATTCCCATATTATCAATATGCAAGCAAAATTGAAAGAATAGCAATTGATGGTGAAAAGAACCTAACAATCACCTTTGCTAAACCTGTTGCAGCATCTCTGGATAACCTTGTCTTCCCCATAGTTTCAGCAAGTGCATATAAAAGAGGTGAGAGATTTGCACTTGGCTCAGGTCCATATGCATATTCCACATATGATGATGGTAAGTATATTAGACTGGAGCCCAATGAGTATTATTATGGTGAATCAAACAAACTTCCAATAGAAATCATTTTTCTAAAAGATAAATCTGCGGTTCCGGGAATGGCAACCATGGATGCTGTCACAGCATTTTTAAGTAAGGATCAAAATGCTGACAATATTGCGACAGATAAATCATTAAGATGCGTTTCAATACCTTCTTCTGAATTGGAGTATATGGGATTCAATTGCGATAACGAGTTGTTATCCAATGGGGAGATGAGACAAGCTATTGCACTGGGAATTGATAGAGAGAAAACGGTAAAGGAAGATTATGGATCAGACGCAATTGTATCCGATTCAATATATTATCCGGGATTTCTTGGTGCAGATAAAACTGATGTTTTCAAATATGAACCAAAAACTTCCACGGAATTGATTTTAGGCCTTGGACTTATGGACATAGATGAGGACGGTACAGTTGAAACCGCTGATGGTGAGGACGTAAGGTTTAAATTAATTGTAAATGCTTCAAATAACAGCAGAAGAGATGCAGCGTATTCCATTTCTTCAGATCTTAATACATTGGGTATAGGCGTGGATGTGGTTGAACTTAAGGATACCCAATTCATGGAAGCTCTTGAGTCAGGAGACTTTGATATCTATCTTTCCGGGTTAAAGATAGATAAGCAGTATAACCTGACGGATTTATATGATGAATATAATTATGGCAATTATCAAGGTGAGGAAGTAATTAATTTAACAAGGGAATTAGAACGGGCACACACTAATGAGGAACAATCGGCTATTTTTAAGGAATTGAAATCCACCATG
>CACXFN010000018.1 GCA_902766915.1 uncultured Eubacteriales bacterium | reverse complement strand
TTCAGCCTCACCCTTATTGGATTTACCACATGCTGTAACAAACAGCATCATTACAATCAGTGCTACAATTACCAATCTTTTTTTCATTATGCCTTTACCTCTTCTACTGTTTCTTCTTTCTTCCTTCCCAGGAAGGTTAGACTAAGAGCATTAACCGGGCATGCGCTTACACATTCTCCGCAGCGAATGCATTCTGCACTGGAAGGCGTCTTAGTAGGATCAACCTGCATACCGCAAACCTTAGCACAAGCACCGCATTCTATGCAAGTGACTTTGTCACATTCAAGCTGCATAAAGCTGAACCTGTGGAATAGTCCATAGAATGCCCCAAGGGGACACATGTATTTGCAAAACGGGCGGTTGATGATCAATGAAAGGCCGATAAATACCAGCAAAATCACCAGCTTCCATGCATATAGAAAATGGGCAGCAGGTCGCATGGCTTTGTTGAGAATCAAAAGAGGTATCCCACCATCCAGCATTCCCACCGGACAAAGCCATTTGCAAAAGTATGGTGCACTAATTCCGAATTCATCTCGTAGGATGACGGGAAGAAGTATTACGAATACCGCCAAGAAAAGATATTTAAGTTTTCTAAGCCATCTATCCGCCTTCTCCGGAACGGTTATTTTCTTTATGGGAATCTTATGTATAAGTTCCTGTACCAATCCAAAGGGGCAAAGCCAGCCGCATATAAATCTCCCAACCAGGACTCCTATCAGGCTTAAATATCCCAGAACATAAAATGCGAATTTGGGATGCCTGGCTCCCAAAACTGCTTGAAGGGATCCTATTGGACAGGCCCCCAGAGCTCCCGGACATGAATAACAATTCATCCCGGGAATGCAGAACCTTTTGAGAGGCCCTGAATAAATTTGTCCGGTGATGAAACCGGACAGGTGGCCATTGGTAACCAGGGTTGCAAGGGCTTGGACTATTTTTCTTTTTGTCTTTTGCTTTTTAATTCTAGACATTTTATTAGCCAATCCCTATACATTCCATACAAATAGCAGCAGCCTTGTGGAAAACGGATTCCATCTCACCTCGGTAAATACCGAAGGCAATCGCAGCCACAGCAGCCACAAGAACTATATATTTTAAATATCTTTTAGCAAAATTCTTCACGTCTTCTATAACCCCAATATTTCTTTGTCCCTAATTCATTTATACCAAATTCAATATTTGATCTTCTAATGAAATACCTATACTAAATAAGCTGTTACTAATCCGACTCTTTCTTCTCTGCTCGCTTAGCTTCTTTCCAGGCTTTTATTTTTTCCAGACGCTCTTTGTACTTGGCCTCGTTTCCTTGATTAGTCGGATAATAGTATTCTGTACCCACTAATGATTCAGGCAAACATTCCATCTCAGTCATCTTCTCCTCAAAATTGTGAGCGTACTTATATCCCTTACCGTAATCAAGCTCCTTCATAAGCTTGGTGGGCGCATTTCTGATATGTAGAGGAACCGGTTCATCCAGCTCATTTAATGCATCCTGTTTTGCCAGCATATATGCAACTTCCATTGCGTTGGATTTGGGGCTCATGGCCATGTATACCACAGCCTCAGTTAGGTTTACAGAGCACTCGGGCATCCCGATAAAATGGCAAGCCTGGTATGCTGAAACTGCCACGTCCAAAGCTCTGGAATCCGCCAGGCCGACATCCTCGCTGGCGAATCGAACTACGCGCCTGGCGATATATAATGGATCCTCCCCGGCTTCCAGCATGCGAGCCAGCCAGTAGACGGATGCATCCGGATCCGAATTTCTCATGGACTTATGAAGAGCAGAAATCAGATTGTAGTGTTCCTCACCGTTTTTATCGTATAGAAGGGATTTTTTAGACACGCATTGTTCGAAGGTTTCGTCCGTAACTGTGACTGCGCCGTTCTCATCAATATCTCCATTTAGAATAACCATATCCAGCGTTGAAAGAGCAACTCGCGCATCGCCATTGGAGAACTTAGCAATTTTATAAAGCATCTCCTCTTCAATTCGAATATCCTGGTTTCCAAATCCGCGCTCGTCCCTCATAGCATTATCCAGGAGCCTCTTTACATCATCCGGAGTTAATGCCTGGAGAACGAAAACCTTACACCTGGACAGTAGAGCGTTGTTTACCTCAAATGAAGGATTCTCAGTGGTTGCGCCGATTAGGATTATGCTTCCCTTTTCAACAAAGGGCAGAAATGCGTCCTGCTGGGCTTTGTTAAATCTATGTATTTCGTCCACAAAGACGATGGTCTTTTCACCGAACTTACGATTCTCCTCAGCCTTTTGCATCACGGTACGTATATCTTTGATGCTGCTGTTAACGGCGGAGAAATCGATAAAGGCAGCTTTAGTTCTATTGGCAATAATCCGGGCCAGGGTAGTCTTCCCTACACCCGGTGGCCCCCAAAATATCATAGATGAAATCTGATCGTTTTCTATCAAACGACGAAGAACCTTCCCCTCACCGAGGAGATGGTCCTGTCCAACATACTCATCCAAATCCCTGGGTCTCATCCTGGCTGCCAGGGGCTGCATGACTTGATTTTCAAACAAAGTCATCTGTTCCATACACAGTAATTATATCACGGAGAAGAAGTAAAAAGAAGAAAAAAAGAGGAGATCTTAATCCTTCGGATGGTTAATAGCCGGCACACCTCATTTATGCTATAATGTCTGCATGTCTAAAGAAACACCAACTAATTACGATAATAAAACCGAAATCGATACTTTGATACCGGAACCCAGTCCTTCCGATTCTTTTGGTGCAAGCAAGAAAAAAACCCCGATAGGCTGGCTTATTTTTTCAATTCTGATGCTTATATTTGCTGCCGGTCTTATGATCCTTAGAAAGGAAGTATCCTGGTTCGCCCCCTTCTACAGTACCCGCATCTACCCTATTTGGCAGGGCACATTAGGAAGACTTTCAGGCACCATGTCTTTTTCACTTTCGGAAGCAATTCTATATTCACTTCCTGTCCTTTTTATCCTGGACATTATTTGGATCATCATATCAAAGAAACGAAGAATCTGGGGAATGCTTAAACGCATTGTTGTATTGGCGTCTATCCTAGCTTTTCTATATGCAGCAAACTGCGGAGTAAACTACTACAATGAATCCTTCATCAAGGCTGAAAACATCCCCGTTTATCAATTGACCTATGACGATAAAAACTCTGAAGCCCTTCTAATTCATTTTTGCGAATATATTGCGGATGGCCTTCAGGAATCCAGCAGAGAAGCCGCAAGCATCCCCTACGAAGACGGAAACGAGATGGGATACGGGTGCATAGATAAGGATGGTTTACTGGATGAAGATAAATACTACCCAGACGAAAATGGAATTGCAACCTTTGCCATAAACGCTATGGAGCAATTAGGAGAAAAATACCCTTCCCTATCAGGGTATTATCCAAGACCTAAGCCGCTTTTTAATCCGCGTCCTTTTTCCAATATGGGAATAACGGGAATCTATTCTCCCTTTACCATTGAAGCTAATTATAATAGGGAAATGACCCCCTACAATATTCCCTTTACCGCCTGCCACGAGCTTTCTCACCTAAAAGGCTATATGGATGAAGGCGAAGCGAATTTTATCGGATGGCTGGCCTGCATGAATTCAGAGCATTGGGCCTTTAAGAGAAGTGGACTGATGATGGCATGGGTATTTGCGGGGAATGAATTAAATAACGTAAATCCAAAGGAATTCTCCAGAATTCGCAAAACTCTGCCCAAGGACATAACACAGGAACTTCATGACAATAATGAATTCTGGGATAAATACGAAACCAAAGCATCAGAAATCCAAGACCAAATAAATGATGCCTACCTCCAATTCAACGGCTTGGAGCTAGGCATCAGAAGTTACGATCAGGTTGTTACATTAATGCTGTCCTGGTATTATGCCACTTATTTTTAATTTACATAGGACAGACCCGTTCCTCTCTCATATAGTATTTCATCAGAGTATGTATAATCATCATTAAGTTTTGGAATGTCCACCGGTAAAGCCCCTGTTGCACCATTTCCTCCTAAAGCCGTAAAGATAGCCGCAGGAATATTTGGTCCATATGCTTTCACCACTTTATCAGAAGAATCCATAGATTCTTTGCTTAATGGTTCAGGCAGTTCTTCCATTCCCTTAGCATTATAGCAGGCAATAATTGAATCAGCCTCATCAAACTTCGCAATATCATATGGAAGTTGTGCACTTATTAATACAAATTTCTTCCCCTTTTCATGAGTTTTCTTAAGTAGTTTGTCTATGAACGCTGTGTATATGCCTTCCTCTGTATTAGGGTCAAGCTCTGCTTTACTATATAGAGCAGATATTCCGATTATCACATCAGCTTCATCAACCAATGAATCTAAATCCCATTCCTGAATGTCCTCATAGCAAATCATCGTTACATTTGAAGGATCGTAATCGCTTCCATTTACATCTTTAATATAGTCCGCGTATTCCAGAACACCATAAGTTACGGAATTCATTTCCGATTCATAAGGCACCGCTATCGCAACCTTTTCACCATAGTTTATAGGCGGCAACTGATCGCTCTTAACTATGGTTACGCCCCTTAATGCAATTTCCCATTCTCTTTGATGATGCTCCTTGGAACCGACTAATTTTGCAGCTTCACCCTCATTAATAGCGGGAAGCTTTCCGGGCATCACTCCATTCTTGATTTTAAGAGCTATGATTCTTCCTGCAGATTCATTTATTCTTTCTTCAGAAATCTCTCCCGATTTGACCATGTCTGCAATTCCGGATACGTACTCTGTCAAACTGGAATCTAATTCCTCAACAACTACACTGGTTGGCATAAGCAAAAGATCCACACCGGCATTTATAGCTAACCTTGCACTATCCAACGCCTCGAAATGAGTAGCAATGGCACCCATATCCAAGGCATCCGTGGTAATGACTCCCTTAAACCCAAGTTCATTTCTCAGGATGTCTGTAATGATTGTCTTTGAAAGCGTCGCGGGCAATGTGATTTCTTCCCCTGATTCCTTCGATACATATTTCTCTGTTTCAATCTGTGGGAATTGAATATGGGCAGTCATAATCATATCCGCTTCATTTGCATTGATAGCAAATGGACGTAGTTCAAACTCTTTAAGCTCATCCAAACTCTTATCTATAGATGGAAGTCCCGTATGGCTATCCGTATCCGTGTCACCATGTCCCGGAAAATGTTTTAGCGAAGAAATAATATTGGAGGTGTGAAGGCCCTGGATAAATGCTTTCCCAAGCTGTCCAACGGTTTCCGGATCATCGGAAAACGAGCGAATTCCGATGATGGGATTCGATGGATTAACATTTACATCTACCACCGGAGCAAAATCCACATTGATACCCTGAACATATAATTCCTCTCCTATCAAGGCACCTGCTTCAGAAACTTCTTCTGCGTAGGCATACAATTCTTCACCCTTTTCATAATCATTATCTTCAGGAAAGTTTTCCGAAACTGTTGCTCCAAGGGCCATATTTCCGGAAGTCTGACATCCATAATTAAGCCTGGTTACCCTGCCTCCCTCCTGATCCACCGCAATCAAAAGACCGGTGGGGGATCCTCCTTCAGCATTTGCCTCCTGCAATGCTCTATTAAATGATGCAACTTGCCTGGTGTCATCGATATTTTCAGCAAAGATAATCACTCCACCCAGTGAATGATTTTTTATGAAATCTATAAGATAACTATCCACCTCTGTAACACGCTTTTCTTCATCATCCTTATAACTACGAAAAGCCGGCATTATCATCTGTTCTATTCTCTGTTCCAATGTCATCTT
>CACXFN010000017.1 GCA_902766915.1 uncultured Eubacteriales bacterium | reverse complement strand
GTGGATATCCGGAATGCAAAAACACTAAACCAATAGTAGAGAAGATAGGGGTTCAATGCCCATCCTGTGGCAAGGATTTAGTGGCTAGAAGGAGTAAACGGGGTCGTTTATTCTATGGATGCAGCGGATTTCCCGATTGCAATATGATATTCTGGAATAAACCAGTGGATAAAAAATGTCCTCGTTGCGGAAACCTCATGACTGAAAAAGGTGGAAAGAATAAGCAATTAGTGTGTTCGAATTCCAATTGTGGGTATACGGAATAGTAAGGGAAAGTAATACTAAGAGAGGGATATCAATATGAATAAATTTCATGCTACTACTATATGTGCGGTTAGAAGAGGTCCTAATGATGTGGCCATCGGTGGTGATGGTCAGGTCACTATGGGCGAAACCGCCATTATGAAAAACAGTGCGAAAAAAGTCAAAAAGATTTACGGAGGAAATGTATTAACTGGCTTTGCCGGAACAGTTTCCGACGCCTTTTCTCTCACGGAGAAGTTTGAGAAAAAACTAGAAGAGCATGGTGGTAATTTAAAACGTGCAGCAGTAGATTTAGCACAGATGTGGAGATCAGATCACGGAATGCGTAATCTGGAAGCACTTATGATAGTTGCAGATAGCGAAGACCTTTTGGTGATATCAGGAACCGGAGAAGTTATTAAACCTGATCAGGATGTGGTTGCCATTGGTTCCGGTGGAAACTATGCCTATTCCGCTGCAGCTGCCCTATTTAACCACACAGAGATGACAGCTGAAGAAATAGTTAAGGAATCTCTTTCCATTGCTGCATCTATTTGTGTATATACAAACGATCATATTTCTGTTGAAACACTAAAGGGGGATAATGATGGCCAATAGAATTCAGGAAATGACTCCTAAGGAAATAGTAGCGGAGTTGGATAAATACATAATCGGTCAGGATGAAGCAAAAAAATCAGTGGCTATTGCATTGAGAAATAGGTATAGAAGATCTCTACTTTCTGATGAAATGAGAGAGGAAATCACACCTAAAAATATCTTGATGATGGGACCCACAGGATGCGGAAAAACAGAGATTGCGAGACGCTTGGCAAAACTTATGGAAGCACCCTTTGTTAAAGTTGAGGCTACCAAATTTACTGAAGTTGGTTATGTAGGCAGAGATGTTGATTCAATGGTAAGAGACTTGGTGGAGGCTTCTATTAGGATAACCAAACAGTCAAAACTAAAGGAAAAATATGATATTGCTGACAGTATAGCTGAGGAAAAGATTATTGAGGCTATTATACCTGGACAGAAAAAGCAGAATCAAAACACAACACCAAACCCAAATAATCCTTTTTCATTAATCTTAAATGGATTTCCAATGCAGATGGGACAACAGCAAAGTGCCCCTGCCCAAGAAGAAGTACAACCAAGTGGTGATATTGCCATGGCCAGGGAACAAGTAAGACAACAGTTACGACAAGGGCTCCTGGAAGAACAATTCATTGAAATTGAAGTGGTTGATGCTCCTAAGGGGAATCAGCTTGACATGAGTAACGAGGGCATGAGTATTGCTATTGGTAATATCTTTGGCGATATGATGCCTAAGAGAACTAAGAAAAAGAGAGTCAGAGTCGGCGAGGCCAGAAAGATACTTAGAGAGCAAGAGGCCCAGAATCTGGTAGATATGGATCAGGTTACAGATGAGGCTTTGCATAATGCAGAGCAGAATGGGATTATCTTCATAGATGAATTCGATAAAATCGCATCCAGTTCGGAATATAGAGTTGGTGCGGATGTATCAAGAGAAGGCGTACAGAGAGATATACTTCCAATCGTGGAAGGCAGTGTGGTTAATACAAAATATGGCCCGGTAAAAACAGATCATGTATTGTTTATTGGAGCAGGCGCATTCCACGTTGCTAAGCCAACAGATCTAATACCTGAACTTCAGGGACGTTTTCCAATAAGGGTTGAGTTAAGTAACCTTGATAAGGAGACTTTTGTTAAAATCCTAACTGTTCCCGAGAACGCAATTATTAAGCAGAACCAGGCGCTACTCGCTACAGAAAATATAAAGTTAGAATTTTCTGAAGATGCTATTGACGAAATTGCTGAGATGGCTTATCTTATGAATGAACAGACTGAGAATATAGGAGCCAGAAGACTATATACAATTATGGAAAAACTATTAGAGGATATTTCATTTGAAGTTCCTGATACCGGTGGAGAACCATTTATAATTGATAGAGAATACGTCAAGGATAAATTCAGCGATACCATTGATAAGGATGATGTAGATAGATATATTCTCTAAGGAAAAGAAGGTGAATAATGCGGGCAGATATCTTAACCAGAGTAAGAAAGCTTAACTGGGTTCTTACCGAGAGTACTACAGGTTATATTTCTTTTGAGGAGCTTTGTAATATAATATATGACTTGGTTCAAGCCAATGTATATATTATGAATAAACGTGGAAAGGTACTTGCTGCCAAATTTGATAAGGGTGAAGAAGCACCCCTTGTTTTCGATGTTGAAACAGGTAAGTATATTCTTCCCAAAAAATATCACGATAAATACTTAGAGGTTACTGAGACAAGGGAAAATATTGATGGTGATGCCATAATGGAATTCTACGGTAAAGACTATTCAATGGCATATAAATTCCATACTATAGTTCCGGTGATATTTGGTGGTAAGCGTGTAGCAACGATGTTGTTTGTAAGAAGCAACAAAGAGTTTACTGATGAGGACATAGCTATTTGCGAATATAGTGCAACTGTAGTTGGTATAGAAGTTTCTCGTGGAATTGCTTTGGAAGAGGAGGAAGATAACAGGCAGAAGAATGCCGTTGTTAACGCACTGGAAACCCTTTCTTATTCAGAAATAGGAGCAGTAAGTAAAATCTTTGGGGAACTTGATGGCGATGAAGGGCTTTTGGTTGCAAGTAAGATAGCTGACAAATCCGGTATCACCAGATCTGTAATCGTTAATGCCCTTAGGAAGCTTGAAAGCGCAGGCGTGATAGAATCCCGTTCGCTAGGCATGAAAGGAACCAGGATTAAAATCACAAATGAATACCTGAGAGACGAAATCGATAAAATCGATATATAGAATATTAGTGAGGTACAGTATACCTGTCCGCAAAGCCTTTGGTGGATTGTTTATGTGGGTAGGTATGCTGTGTTTTTTTACCATAACAATATGGAATATCTTTATAAAACAGTTTTAAAACCCGCAAGAATTGAATATATTGTGGAAAAATCAAAGTTCATCGCTTCTGTTATCCCATGTGAAAGTAGGGAAGAAGTAGATGCTTTTTTTGATGAAATAAGACGTGAGTTTAAAGACGCCACACATAATGTACCAGCCTTTGTTTTGGGAGATAAAATGGAGCTTAAATGGGCTTCCGATGATGGAGAACCTCAGGGGACATCAGGACCTCCCATTTTAAAAGTTATTGAGGGTAAGGGACTTACAAATATAGCCATTGTAGTAACAAGGTATTTTGGAGGTATCAAATTAGGAACCGGTGGCCTGGTTAGAGCATATAGTAAAAGTGCAGATCAGGTTATCAATGAATCAGGAATTGCCGGTGCTGCACTATATAACAAAATGGACTTGGTGTTTAACTATGGCGATTATAACAAGTTTTTATCCTATAAATTTCCTGATGTTATGAAGGAGTCAATGATAATAGGAGAGACGGTTTTCAAGGAAAATGTTGAGGTGTCTTTTTCCTGTCACAAGGATGTAAAATCATCATTTTGCAGCATTTTAAAGGATTTAACTAATGGAGGAATCATTGTAAAAGAAAGAGGCGAGATTCTAGAAAGGTTTGCCTTGACAATGGATGAGTGATGTGTTAAATTCATATAGCTGGGCAAAAGAATATGGGTCGCGATTATTCTAATTAATGAGAAATAATCCTTGACAAAAATGCCTCGTTAATTTAGAATTTATTAGTACGCCAATTGTACTAAATGGTGATTGGTGAATATGCGGCCTGGTAGTTCAGTTGGTTAGAATGCCAGCCTGTCACGCTGGAGGTCGACGGTTCGAGCCCGTTCCAGGTCGCCAATATAAATAGAATATGCTGGCGTGGCTCAACGGTAGAGCAGCTGATTTGTAATCAGCAGGTTGGGGGTTCGATTCCCTCCGCCAGCTCCAAAAGACGTGATAATATTCCTCTGTCGGAGGGACGTCGACTCGAAAGTCAAATACTTTCAAACAATTTAATATGTGGGTCGTCGAGGGATTCCCGAGTG
>CACXFN010000016.1 GCA_902766915.1 uncultured Eubacteriales bacterium | reverse complement strand
TTGCATTTACCTTTGTGGAAGTTGTTCTCCTTATGATAGGAGGCTTAAACCTATATGACGCTTTGGTGCATACCTTTGGAACCGTAGGAACAGGTGGCTTTTCCAGTTACGGTGACAGTATAGGGCATTTTCAGAGTCCCTATATTCACTGGGTGATTATAGTATTCATGGTACTCTGTGGTATCAATTTCAATCTTTACTTCCTAATTCCTAAAAAGAGGATCAAGGAATTCTTTGCCGATGAGGAACTTAGATGGTATTTGGGAATAATAATTGTTGTTTCTCTTCTAATAATAGTTAATCTGTTGGCGCAGTCCAGCCCCGGTCCGGAGCTTCCAAAAACCATAGAACAGACTATACGCGAAACGGTCTTTCATGTGGTTTCAATAATAACCACTACAGGCTATGCGATTTCCAATTATGATCTATGGCCCACCTTCTGTAGGGTGCTTATATTACTAATCACAATTAGCGGTGCCTGTTCCTCATCCACAGGAGGCGGCGTGAAGGTAGTCAGAATTATGACTGCTTTAAAGTTCGTTAGAAGAGGTTTTTTACAGAAACTACATCCCAATAGGGTGCTGAATCTTAATATCAATAAAAAACAAGTGCCACAGCAGGTGGCAACTGATATTGTTTACTTCATCTTCCTTTATGTTGGAGTGCTCTTTATTGGGACTTTTTTAATATCCTTTGATGGATTTGACCTAACCACGAATTTTACCGCGGCCCTTACATGTCTAAGCAATGTGGGACCCGGACTTAACGAGGTTGGTCCCGCCTTGAACTTTGTTGGTTTCTCGAATTTTTCCACTTTTGTCTTGGCGATTCTAATGATTGCAGGAAGGCTGGAATTATTCACCTTCGTTATGCTGTTTTCTCCTCATTTCTGGAACAGCAATAGGGTATAGGGGGTGGAAGAATGAAGCTGCCAACATCCAGATTTAACGGAAAACTCATAATAAACACCATGGCTATCATCCTTTTAATTGAAGGTATTGCCATGATTCCTGCGGGGCTAATGGCATTCATAGATGGTGATAGGGCAATTGCAGTGCCTTTGATTCTGGCTGCTCTAATAGTTATGGGGCTTGGGTTTGCAGGAAAGGCAAAAGTGGGTCCAAGTCACAATAGAATCAAATTGGAGGAGAGCTATTTTATAGTATTGGTGTCATGGTTTACTGCTATCTTTGGAGGAATGATTCCATATATTTTGGTTGGACGAGATTTTAAAGGGATAACGGGGGTGGCGAATGCCTTCTTTGAATCTGCCGCCAATTGGACTACCACCAATGCCTGGGTAGTGGATGTGAATACTATGCCGAGAGCCCTGGTTCTTTGGGAAGCCACATCAAGCTGGCTGGGAGGTATGGGAATCATACTTCTAACTATTGTTATCTTTTCCGCATTGGGTGTTGGAGGTCAGAAGCTGGCCGGGGTCGAAATAACAGGGCCCGAACTGGAAAAACACACAGCCAAAATGGCCGATACTGCTAAGCTTCTCTATATTCTATATGGTGCAGGTTCCCTGGTGGAAATGCTTCTTCTTAGGGTGGCAGGCCTTCCTTGGTTTGATGCGGTGATTAATACTATGTCCACCATAAGCACTTCCGGGACTATAAACTACCATGGGATTCTATCGGAGCATTTTACCCCATTTGTAAAAATCATCATCGCTGTTTTCTCCATATTGGCATCCTTTAACTTTGCAATCTATATAAAGCTCATTAAGAAGAAAACCAAGGAAGCCTTTATGGATTTTGAGATGCATCTGTTTATTCTTATCATCGTATTTTCAACTATTTTGGTGGCAGTTATTCTCTTTGTTCAGGGCTATTACAATAACCCATGGGATGCCTTTGTTAACGGGCTTACCGGTGTGGTGTCATTCTCCTGCACAACGGGATTCACATTGGAAAGAGTGGAATTATGGCCCTCGGCCTGCAAGTTCATATTTATACTATTAATGATGATTGGAGGGTGCAGCACATCAACCGCGGGAGGCATCAAGGTAATCAGATTCGCTGTTCTTACTCAATTAATAAGGCGTGGCGTATATAAGAGAATACATCCAAGGGCGGTGAAGCCGGTGATAATTAGAGATATAACCATATCCACAACCAATGCTTCCTCTATATCAACCTTTACTCTTTTGTTTATGGCTATTTATCTGGTGTCAATTCTGGTTCTTTCATTGGAAAATCTGGACATGGAAACCACACTTACTACACCCATTGCACTTTTTTCAAATTGTGGTGTTGGATTTAGTAAGATAAGCAATGCCAACTTTGCAATTTTCTCCGTCCTTGGCAGGATTTATTGCGTACTTCTTATGGTTTTTGGAAGGCTGGAAATATATGCGCTTCTGATTCTTTTCTCCAGGTCTTTCTGGAATCCAAATAGAAGGAGTGCCTGATATTATCCCCTTGATTTAAGGATGATATGTAAATAGGCTATATGTTTTTTTGGTTAAATAGTGTATAATATATGCCGTAAAATTCATTATGTGAGGTAGTAAATGAGAAGACTTGTAACAATCAGTAGAGAATATGGTAGTGGTGGAAGACTCATTGGCAGAATGGTTGCTGAAAAGATGGGTATTCCTTTTTATGATAAAGAGATAATAGATATGGCGGTAGAGCATAGTGGTCTATCCCGGGAAATTATTGAAACTGCTGAACTTAGAGCTAAGAATAGCCTTTCATACAGCTTTGCTTCCGCCATGACTATGGGTGATGGTTTCAGAGCAGAACCCCTATCCATAAATGAACAGCTCTATAGGGCACAGTCTGATGTAATAAGGCAGATAGGAGAAACCAACGAAGGTGTGATTATTGGTCGCTGTGCGGATTATGTCCTAAGGGATTTATATGGAGTAACCAATATATTCATCTGTGCGGAAATGGAAGATAGAATTGAGCGCTGCATTCATTCCTATGGAGATGACCCTGCCACTGTTGAGAAGAAAATAAAGGACTACGATAAAGCCAGGGCCAATTACTATAATTACCACACATCACGTAAATGGGGATATTATATGAACTACAATATGGCGCTGAACAGCAGCTATATTAAGGACGAAAAGGCAGCCGATTTGATTGTTGATTTTATGAATATGAGAATATATAAGGACTAAGGTAATCAGGGGTAAGAGATTAGAGAAAAGGGGATACTATGGCAAAGAAGAGAAAAGAATTGGATCCGGTTATACTGGAAGCCTTCGGTAAGGACAATGGTATGGGTGCAGCCCTAAAGGTTGCACTGGCTGTGGTAGGTATCGGTGTGGCGGCAGGAGCCACTTTAGTAGTTGGTCTGGATCAGATTATGAAAAGGATATTCGTCAATGATTCCTGGCCTGAAAGAGAATGGTCCAATGATGATTGGGCAGAAGAAGATTTGGAATAACTTACGAAAAATCGGGATTGGGAAGAAACAACCTCGATTTTTTGATTGAG
>CACXFN010000015.1 GCA_902766915.1 uncultured Eubacteriales bacterium | reverse complement strand
TAAATATGTTATCAGGCAAGAGTTTTATGCCTACATCGATAAATATATTTATTAATAGGAAAAGGTTGAGATGATATGAATAAGAGTATTGAGTTAATAGATTTTTTAATCATGGAGACTAAGACTGAATTGCTGGAAAGACTTCGGGATAAAACCGATAGTTTGTTGAATGAAAAAACCGAATTATACTGTTTTTTTGCGGATCCTGCCGACCATTCCTTATCGCCAAATATGTATAATAGAGCCTTTAATAGATTAAACCTTAACAGCTTTTATTTTGCATCCACTATTCCCAATGGAAGAATAAGAGAAGCGATGAAGAGGGTTAGAAAATTTGACATAAGAGGTGTTAATATTTCCATGCCGCATAAGCAAAGGGTAATGAATGAGTTATATGAAGTGGATAGCATGGCGAACTTATGCGAGGCAGTAAATACTGTGGTTTGGGAAGAGGGGGATTTAAAGGGTTATAATACAGATTATATAGGTGCTATAAAAGCAATTGAAGACTTATTTTGCGAAGGTATATCGCTAAAGGATTCTATTAATGAAGCGGTTGTTTTTGGCTTAGGAGGAGCTGGTAAAGCTGTGATTGTAGGACTGGCTAAGGAAGGTGTAAAAAGAATCAATGTCTTTGTTAGGCATAATAGAGCGATTGAATATAGTAAATATGCAACAAGAATATGTAATGAGTTTCCGGGGGTGTCAACTAAAATTAACATTTTATCCAATAGAAAAGAAGTAAAAGGGAGAATAGCGGATTCACAATTGCTTATTAATACAACCAACGTGGGAATGGGAAAATATGAAGGAAAGAGTTTACTTCCGGATCCATCTTTTCTTCATAAGGATATCAAAGTAATGGATGTAATCTACGCACCTGAAAAAACGGAATTGTTGGTTCAGGCAGAGAGAGCAGGTTGCCAATACGTTAATGGTATCCCCATGCTACTCCATCAAGGGGAGGCTGCTTTCAAGTTATATACAGGCATTGATACAAAACTGGATTTTTAAAAGATACCAACCTAAATACTTAAATTTTTAAAAGACATAAATATTATAAAGAAATATTATAAAAGAAATATTATAAAGACATATTGACATGAGAACTAAATGATGATATAACTATGATATCAAAATAATATCATAATTTATGGATTGATTATGGAGGAAAATGAATATGGATGCAAATTATCAGGAAAGAAACATTGTTACTCACAAAGAGCTTAACCCACCTAATGGGTTTTTCATGTTGTTTATTCTTGTAGCGGGACTAATTGGAAGTATTATATTGGGAATCATCGGAATAGGTATAACGGCGTCTCGCGGACCTGGATTTGGAATTGCTCTAATATTTATTGCAGCTTTATTATTTATAGCGATTTGCATTTGCTTTGGTGGACTGAAGATCGTAGGACCAAATGAAGCCTTGGTGCTTACTTTGTTTGGTAAGTACTACGGTACCATAATGAAACCGGGATATTTCTTCGTTAATCCTTTTTCAACTTTTAACAATCCAAACTATAAGGGCGCACTTGATGATGGTGGAGAGAGCGTAGATGTGGCTACGGTAGCTGCCAGTCTGGCAACAAAGGGAAAAACAACGGGTGGAAGTATCAAAACAACATCCAACAAGAAGACAATATCATTAAAGGAAATGACACTTAATAACGGCACTCAGAAGGTAAATGACGTAATGGGTAATCCTGTTATAGTAAGTGCCAATGTTATTTGGAGAGTTATAGATCCAACAAAGGCAGTATTCAATGTAGAAAACTTTACCGAATTCCTTTCAATCCAAACAGATACAACCATAAGAAATATAGCTAGACTGTATCCCTACGATACATTTGATGACACCTTCGGAATTCTGGATGACGATAACCATGATAATGGTCAGCCATCAAAGTCCGAACAAACACTCAGAGGAAGCTCACAGGAAATTGCTGAACGCATGCAGGTTGAACTTCAGGAGAGAGTTGAGTTTGCAGGCATTTTAATTGAGGATGTTCGTCTAACACATATCGCTTATGCAGAAGAAATTGCTGCAGCTATGCTTCAACGTCAACAGGCATCGGCAATTATTGCTGCCAGAACCAAGATTGTGGACGGTGCAGTTGGAATGGTTAAGATGGCAATCGATAAGCTTAATGAAGATGAAATATGCCTCCTGGATGAAGAGCGTAAGGCTCAGATGGTAAGTAACCTTCTGGTAGTTCTTTGTTCAGGTAAGGATGCTCAGCCTGTAGTTAATAGCAGCAGCATTTATTAGTTGATTCGCTACTTAAGGATTTTAATGGTTATATTTCTTTCAAGTAATATCTAAACCTATAACTATTAAAACAATTAATGGGAATTAAAATGAATGTAAGTAAAGAAGACGCCAGAAAGCTCCAATTGGAGAAGAGACTCCAGGAAATAAAGGCTTTAGAGGCTGAGATAAAGAAAAGAGAAAAGGCTATCAAGAACGCGGAAGGAGCTAAGAAACAGCTCCTTCTTAGGCTGTCATCCACACTATGGGAAGATATATCCAGGTGGGCCGATGAGGACTTTAGATCCATAAATGGTCAAATTGAGTTTATTCTAACCGAAGCAGTTAGAAAACGAAAGAATAATAAATGATTAATTAATATACAGGGTGAAACATATATGGTATGAATACCGTATGAATACTGTTTAAAACAATAAGGAATAATAAGGAGAATTATGCTTAGTATAGAACATTTAACAAAGAAATATGGCGACAAAAAAGCAGTTGATGATCTTAGTCTTCATATTGCCCCAGGTGAGATTTATGGATTCATTGGGCACAATGGTGCAGGCAAAACTACAACAATAAAAGCTTGCACCGGTATTATGAATTTTGATGAGGGAGAAATCAAAATTAATGGAACTTCGATTAAGGATAACCCG
>CACXFN010000014.1 GCA_902766915.1 uncultured Eubacteriales bacterium | reverse complement strand
GAGCATGTATACCTGGTATATCGTCGTTCCATGGAAGAACTTCCTGCCAGAGCAGAAGAAGTTGAACATGCTATCGAGGAAGGCGTTGATTTCCATATTCTGAGAAATCCTGTAGAGATTTTGGGATACGAGAATCCGGATGACAGAATGGATCCAAAGAATGGATTTGTAAAAGCCATTCGTGTGCAGAAGATGGAACTGGGAGAACCCGATGAAAAGGGAAGAAGATCTCCTATTCCAATTGAAGGATCGGAATATGAGTTGGATGTCGATGCAGTCGTAATGTCCATCGGAACATCTCCAAACCCACTTATCAAGGATACAACCAAGGGTCTGGAAGTTAATAACCGCGGTGGAATTATCGTAAATGAAGACGGTCTCACATCCAGAGATGCAGTGTACGCAGGAGGGGATGCTGTTACAGGTGCTGCAACAGTTATCTCAGCCATGGGTGCAGGAAAGGTAGCTGCAAAGGCAATTGATGAATATCTCTCCGGTAAATAATCACTTAGGAAGATTTATCCTGGATAGGATTAACGGAGTTTATTGGCATACCTAATCAGTAAACGAAGGGAGACCGATAATGAGATATTCAAGGCAGAATAAAATCCTGGAGTTAATTGCAAACAATGAAATTGAAACTCAGGAAAAACTAGCATCAATGCTTAGAGCTCAGGGGTTTAACGTTACACAGGCGACGATCTCTCGAGACATTAAAGAATTGCAGCTTGTAAAGGTTTTATCAAATTCCGGAAGGTATAAATACGCTGTAAGTGCACAGCAAGATACACCCATTTCGGATCGTTTTGTAAAAATCTTTAGAGAAACAATCACTTCATTTTCTTCAGCAAAGAACCTGATTATCATAAAGACATTATCAGGTTGTGGACCAGCAGCCGGAGAAGCTATTGATAATATTGGATTGCCTCATCTGGTAGGTTCAATCGCAGGGGATAATACTCTATTAGTGATAATAGATGATGATTCCAATGTTGAAGAAGTGCTGTCGATTTTTAATAGTATGCTAAGCAAAAGAAATAAATAGAAGAAACGCCGAATTATAATGGGAAGCTAAAATGATAGATCATATTTCCATTAAAGATTTCGCCATTATTGATAATATTGAGGTGGACTTCGGAGAAGGATTATCAATTATCACAGGTGAAACAGGAAGCGGAAAATCAATACTAATTACGGCTATCAGCCTTGCTTTAGGAAGCAGGGCTGATTCTTCTTATGTGAGAAATGGGAAAGAACGGGCAGTAGTGGAGCTTACTGCTACAATGCCTAAAATTTCTAATACTGAAGGTGATGGGGGATTAAGAGCTCAAAGTGGTGAGTTTGAAGAGATTGTCATTTATCGTGAGGTTAATGCTTCAGGTAAGAATCTTTGTAAACTAAATGGAGAGACAGTGACCCTATCTCAGCTCTCGGCAAAATGTAGAGAACTTGCAGATATTCATGGACAATACGACAATCAGTCTTTGCTGGATGCTGAAACGCATATAGATTTGCTGGATGGATATCACGCAAAGATTATTGGACCAATTAAAGATGAATACTCTAATAAGTATCGCTCGTTTTTGGAATCAAGAAAAAGACTATCAGATTTACTTGCTTTGGAATCAGAAAATGATCGTAAACTAGATTATTATAAATCCGAATTAAGAGAAATAGAAGGAGTAGATCCATTAGTTGGGGAAGATAGAGAACTCTCCGATAGGCTATCGCTTCTTCAAAATTCAGAGAAGATTTTTACTTCAGCCAAGGATGCTTATGAAAGCATTAATGGAGGAAGGTCATCATCGAATTATGGAAAATTTGAGGCTGGCGCCTATGAGGCACTTGGCAATGCGGTCTCAAGCCTGGAAGAAATCTCAGAATTCTCAAATGAGATTAACAGCCTTTTGGAAGAGACGAGAGATATCTATTATCGCATGGAAGATGTGAGTAGGGCCATGAGCGATATTATAGATAAGCTGGTCTTTGATCCCGGTGAGATAGATTCGATTATCGAGAGACTAAATGCTTTAAATAGTTTAAAAAAGAAGTATTCCGCTGCGGGAAGGAAGCAATCCGAAGAAGAAATCGACGATCTGGAAGCAGTGCTGAAATATAGGGACAAGATCAAAAGGGAATTGACGCTAATAGAAAACTTTGATGTTGAAAAAGAGCGATTAAGGAAAGAGTATGATGATTCGAAGGCTGAGCTACTTGATGCGGGAAGAGCACTTTCCGAGGCAAGAAGAGTGAGTGCTTCTGAGCTTAAAACTAAGATACTGGCTGAGCTAAAAGATTTGAGTTTTCCCGATGCTGATTTGGAAGTCGGAATTGTACCACTGGAGTCGCCGGGAGAAAACGGTTTGGAGAAAGCAGAAATTCTAATAACAACCAATGTGGGAGAACCCCTTAAACCATTAGTAAAAACATCATCAGGGGGAGAAATCAGTCGTATCATGCTTGCGATAAAAACCATTACTGCTGATTACGATGGGGTGCCGACTTTGATCTTTGATGAAATCGATCAGGGAATCTCCGGAAAAACAGCAGCAATTGTGGGTCGAAAACTCCGCGAAATATCGAAAAATCACCAGGTTATCTGTATTACGCATTTACCACAGATAGCTGCAAGATCGGATCAAAGCTATCGCATTTACAAGGAATCCGATGATAGTAAAACCTATACTCATGTAGAAAGACTGGATTCTGAGTCTAAAGTGATTGAAATTGCAAGACTCCTGGGCGGTGAAGAGATTACAGAGATAGCAATAGAAAACGCCAGGGAATTGATAGGCCAGTGATTGTGCTCAAAGGATGAGAATGTTGAAATTTACTACGGAGGAAAGACATATTATTCACTTTCATAGTTTTTTCTTTACAATAATCGCATATTATATTATATTGTAGATGCAATTGTTGTTGTTTGATACAAATAATTCATCTGATCAATTATTCATAGGATATTTAGGAGGAACGATTATTATGAAAGCTAAAAAGATGGTTGCACTGCTGTTAATCGCAGTTTTGGTATTCGCACTTACCTCTTGTTCAGGTGGTGGAGGTGGTGCGGCAAGTAAGCCATCCCCGGTGGGTACCTATACATTATCAGGAATGGAAGAGGATGGTGAAGCAACATCCCAGGAGGACCTGGATTTGTTGGCTTCTCTTGGACTAACAGTAACTCTGGATATTAAGGAAGATGGTACGGGAAGTATTAATCTCTTTGGTGAAGAAATGGAATTCACCTGGGATGAGGACAATATAATTGTTGATGGTGAAAAACAGGCATATACCTTTGATGGAACCACCTTCACAATGGAAAACGAAGGAACAAAGATGTCCTTTACAAAGGATGAATCAAAATAAAAAGTATATATTTATTCAACAATTAAACCTTGGGTAATCAATTATCAGGAAGCTCACTGTGACAGCATAGGCACGTGAGCTTTCTTAGTTGAGTATGTATTATATGCCACATATTGATTAGACAAACGTTTGTTCATGTGGTAAAATAATAAGAGTCTTAATGACTTCGAAACAAAGGGCTTTAATAGAATCAAAAGGAAGTGCATTTAATGCGGATATTGGGAATTGATCCCGGCTATGCAATAATGGGCTGGGGAGTGTTGGACATGGTGGGAAACAAGTTTTCAGTCATTGATTACGGTTCAATAACCACTGACAAGGACATGGAAATGCCCCTTAGACTCCAGCACTTATATAATCAGCTTTCGGCTGTCATAGTTGAATATCAGCCTGAAGAGGCAGCCATTGAGGAACTCTTCTTTGTACATAACCAAACCACGGCAATTAAAGTAGGTGAGGCTAGAGGGGTTGCTATTTTGGCATGTACAAATGGTGGGTTAGAGGTAAGTGAATATACTCCTCTTCAAATAAAGCAAGCTTTGGTGGGATATGGAAGAGCTGATAAAAAACAGGTCCAGCAGATGGTTAAGGCGATTCTTAATTTAAAAGAAGTACCTAAACCTGATGATACTGCAGATGCTATTGCTGCTGCCATTTGCCACGGCCACTCCAGAGGTAGCCGCGCCCAAAAACTAAAGTAGCATATAGGTTTTGAATGCTTTAAATCTAATTATTTGATAAAAAGAAACAGTTTAAAGGGATGATATAAATAATGATTGGTTACATTAAGGGTTATTTCCACCCGAATCCTGATGGAAGCATAATAGTTGAAAACAGTTCGGGAATAGGGTTTTTGATTCACGTTCCTGCCGGTTCTGCTATATATAAAGAACCGGAGGGAGCTGAGGTTAAGGTGTTTACATCTATGCAAGTTCGTGAGGACGACATCAGCTTATATGGTTTCATGAACAAGGAGGACTTGGAACTCTTCGAACTATTAATTACAGTAAGCGGTATTGGAGCAAAAGGAGCAATGTCTATCATGTCTGCACTTCCAGGCTCGCAACTGAAACGTGCAATTGCTGCTGGAGACACCGCATCAATTTGTAAAGCCCAGGGTGTGGGAAAGAAAACCGCTGAGCGATTAGTTTTGGAATTAAAGGATAAGGTTGGAGTCTTTGCTGAAGTAACGAGTGATGTAGTTATTCCATTGGAAGATATTCCGGGAGACACCAGAAGTGAGGCAGTATCAGCTTTGGCAACGCTAGGTTACTCTAGGAATGAAGCTGCATCAGCTATAGCGAAGGTGAAGGGAGACAATTTGACCCTGGAAGACTATATAAAAGGTGCTTTAAAGAACTTATAATAACTGATTATTAAAACAATAAAAGCTGGAAGATTGATTTTAATCACTACGTTGATTTAGTTTATAGAGGGAATTTATGACCGATAATGATAGAATAACAATGACAAGGGCAGAATTGGGGGAGGAACGCCAGGAGATAACTCTTAGGCCCCAGAAATTGGATTATTTCATAGGTCAAAGGGTAGTTAAGGATAATCTAAAGGTATTCATTGAGGCTGCAAAAATGAGGGGAGAACCTTTAGACCATGTTCTCTTTTACGGTCCTCCGGG
>CACXFN010000013.1 GCA_902766915.1 uncultured Eubacteriales bacterium | reverse complement strand
GACCGAGTGGCTAAGGAGCTCGCCTGGAAAGCGAGTAAGGTGTAACAGCCCCGTGGGTTCGAGTCCCATGCCCTCCGCCATATGAAACTCACTCGAACACTTATATATTTAAAGGCGGAATACCTTTTATAATGTGGTTCGGTGATGAGGGGAAATGACGACCTTTTGGTCGTTTTTTCTTTGTGGATTATTTGAACTATATACTATAAAACGCTCTTATGATAAAATAAGATGCTTTCTGTAATACATAGTATTTTATATAAAAATGGGTATATACATTCTGTAATGTCACACCTTTTGATTCAATAGATTCAATTTCATTGAGAGGATTTTTATGATTAAAAAGAACGATACTATTAGCGGCTTTAAAGTGAAACATATTGAAAAGCTCCCTGAAAACCATTTAACTATGTATATCATGGAGCATGAGAAGGTTGGAACTAATCTTATCTGGCTGGATAGGGATGACGACAATAAAACTTTTGCGGTGGGATTCAAGACCTTGCCACAGGATGATACGGGAGTATTCCACATATTGGAGCATTCTGTTTTGGCGGGATCAAAGAATTATCCGACAAAGGAACCCTTTGTTGACCTTCTTAAAAGTTCACTTCAAACGTTTTTAAATGCGTTTACGGCACCTGATTCCACCATGTATCCCGTATCCTCCAGGAACGAAAAGGATTTCATAAACCTTGTGGACGTATATCTGGATGCAGTTTTTCATCCTCTTTGCATCGAAGACCCGTTTACATTCCGCCAGGAAGGTTGGCATTACGAAGTGGAAGAAGATGAAAACGGTGAGAAAGAATTAACTTTCAATGGAGTAGTATTTAATGAAATGAAGGGCGCCACTACAAGCCCGGATGATGTTCTTTACGATGAATTGTCTAAACTTATCTTCCCGGATAATTCATATAGGTTTAATTCAGGGGGGAACCCGGAAACTATCCCGGATTTAACATTCGAGGAATTTAAGGGTCAGTATAAAAAATACTATCATCCTACCAATGCAAAAATAGTATTGGATGGAACGATGGATATTGAAAGAATTCTATCCAGAATCGATAGGGTGATTTCTGAGTTTGAACCAGGCACTAAGGTGGAAGAGATTGCCTATCAAGAACCTTTGATGTCAGAGGACAATAGGCTTGAGTATGAGATTTCCATGGAAGAGCAGGATTTGGATAGAGTTATTGTTGCTCAGTCCTGGGTTTATGGAAGATTTGATGATGTGGAGAAGGATATTGCGCTGGCGGCAATTGAAAAAGCGCTGGCAGAAACCAATGAGTCTCCGTTAAAGAAAGCACTACTGGATGAAGGCCTTGCAGAGGAAGTGGAACTGGATGTTTCAGCTAGAGGTTTTCAGCACTCACTTACTATAGTAGCTAAGAACACATCTGAAGATAAAATTGATAGAGTTTATCAGGTGATGAACCGTGTGCTCACAGAACAAGCCGATGGTATGCTGGAACATAGCATAATCTCATCAGCGTTAAGCAAGATGGAGTTTAAGAACAGAGAAAAGGACTACGGTGCCATGCCAAAAGGTTTGGTCCATGCTTTAGAGGTTTGGGAGAGTTGGCAATACGGTGGTGATCCTGCTTTCCATTTCAGGATGGAAAAAGTGTTTAAGTCCCTTAGACAAAAGTTGGAGGATGGCTATTTCGAAAGTGTAATAAAGAACTGTATACTGAATAATAAACACACTGTAAAACTAAGCTTAATCCCATCGGTAACCTTGGGAGAGGAACGAAGAGCAAAGGAACGTCAAAGGCTGGATGAAATATGGAACTCTTGGTCAAATTCTGAAAAAGAAAAGGTTGAGAGGGAATTCATGGAGTTTAGAGAAAGACAGCAAAGAGGCGATGATCCGGAAGCGCTGGCTACTATTCCAAAACTGGAGTTAAAGGATATTCCGAAGGAAATACCAATTATTCCTCAAACAGTTTCTCAGGTAAAGGGAAGAACATTGATGCATCAAAATATTGATACCAATGGGATTACCTATCTCAATCTCTATTTCGATGTATCTGATTTTGATAAAAAAGAATTGGCAGAGGTTTCATTCCTGGCAAGCCTCATATCACATGTT
>CACXFN010000012.1 GCA_902766915.1 uncultured Eubacteriales bacterium | reverse complement strand
TTCTTGGCATAGTTGGAGAATCCGGATCCGGTAAGTCGGTTACGGTATATTCCATTATGCAGATTCTTGCTCCTGCGGGGAAAATCGTAGGCGGCTCCGTCAAACTTGACGGCCAGGAATTGGTTGGGGCAGGAGAAAAAGTTATGAAGGATATTAGGGGAAACAAGATATCCATCATATTCCAGGATCCCATGACCAGCCTTAATCCGGTTTTCACCATTGGTGATCAGATGAGAGAGTCCGTTGTTCTCCACACAGAACGTCGTGGCGCCGAGGCAGATGCCAGGGTTAAAGAATTTCTGGAACTGGTTGGTATCAATGAACCGGAAAAACGTATGAAGCAATACCCTTTTGAACTCTCCGGAGGTATGCGTCAAAGGGTTATGATAGCGATGGCTCTGGCATGTGAGCCGGATATACTGATTGCAGACGAGCCGACCACAGCTTTGGACGTTACCATTCAGGCCCAGATTCTGGAACTGATTCAGGATCTGCAGAAGCAGCTGGGAATGGCGGTTATACTGGTTACACATGACCTGGGTGTAATAGCTGATATGTGCGACAATATTGTTGTAATGTATGGCGGTAGAATCTGCGAGAGAGGAACGGCCAGAGAGATTTTCTACAATCCAAAGCATGAATATACAAAAGGTCTTTTAAGGTCAATTCCTAATGTAAACAATATGAAGACCAAACTCGTTCCTATAGAAGGAACGCCTATCAATATGCTTAACCTTCCCAAGGGATGCGCTTTTTGTCCGAGATGCGACGAAGCTATGAAGATTTTTTTAACGGACATTCCGGAAGAAATGTCCATAAACGAGAATCACAAGGCCTCCTGTTGGATGAATGTTAGAGATGCTTATGAACAGGGAAGTGAGGTGACGGATAATGAGTGATACTTTGCTGGAAGTCAGAAATCTAAAGCAGTACTTCCCCGTAAAAACAGGCTTTGGTAAGAGCATTCCCCTTAAGGCCGTAGACGATGTTTCCTTTACCGTTGGAAGAGGCGAGACCTTGGGACTGGTAGGAGAATCCGGCTGCGGAAAAACCACAGTGGGACGAGCTATACTTCGTCTATATAAACCCACAGGGGGAGAAGTCATATTTGATGGTGAGGAAGTAAACGATAAGAATATCATGCATATGCGTAAACAGATGCAAATGGTATTCCAGGATCCCTATTCTTCCTTGGATCCACGTATGACGGTTGAGGACATCATCGGTGAGCCACTGGACGTACATAAGCTCTGCGCCAACAAAAAGGAGCGTAGAGAAAAAATACTGGAGCTCATGAATTATGTCGGACTAAATGCGGAACATGCCAGGCGCTATGCCCACGAATTCTCCGGCGGACAGCGTCAGAGAATAGGAATAGCCAGGGCTTTGGCTGTAGACCCGCAGTTTATAGTTTGCGATGAACCGGTTTCTGCATTGGATGTATCCATTCAGGCTCAGGTAATCAACATGTTTGAGGAACTTCAGGAAAAGCTGGGTGTTGCTTATCTATTTATCGCCCACGATCTCCTGGTAGTACACCATATTTCCAAGAGAATCGCAGTAATGTACCTGGGGAAAATTGTTGAAATCGCAGATTCCGACGATCTAAACGAAAACCCCATACATCCATATACGGAATCACTACTATCTGCGGTTCCTATTCCTGACCCGGATGTTACCAGAGCCAGACAGAGAATAATATTGGAAGGAGATGTACCCAGTCCCCTTAATAAGCCAAGCGGATGCCCCTTTAGAACCAGATGTCGTTATGCTATCGAAAAATGTGCGGAGGAGGCACCGGTTCTTACAGATAGAGGTGGGAATCATCAGGTTGCATGCTGGGTTAAATAGTATTATAATTCTCATGTATAGTTTAGCACTATAATGTGTTAAAATGATTTTGATAGCTATCCCGAAAGGGGCTATAATAAATAATCGTTATTATTTTAAAGTCTATTATTGAGTTAATAGGAGGTTAGAAGAATGAAGAAGTTTATTGCAGTACTGCTTTCACTGCTTTTGGTATTCTCCCTCGCTGCATGTGGTGGAAATAAGAAGTCCGAAGAAGGTGGAAGCACAACAGAAGCTGAAAAGACTGAAGAAGCAGAAGCTGAAGCTGAAACAGGAGACGAAGAAGTTCCTGATGCTGCTGAATTGGTAAGTGAAGCATTCATCGATCCAGTTGGAGCATGGTCTCAGTATGATGAACTGATTGCTCAGATTAAGTCTGAGACAGACTTTGCTCACCGTACAGAATTAATGCACCAGGCAGAGGATATCCTCATGGCTACACAGTGCGTAATTCCAATCTATTACTACAATGACATATATCTGCAGAAGGATTATGTTGATGGCATCTATTCCAACCCATATGCAACAAAGTTCTTCATGTACACAAAGATGTCTAACGGCGCTGACACACTGAAGCTGCAGCTGTCCAGTGAGCCTGATTATCTTGATCCGGCACTGAACAGCTCTGTAGACGGTGCTTGCTTGGCAGCAAACTCCTTCTCCGGTCTGTACACATATGACGCTTCCGGAGTTCCGGTACCGGCATGTGCAGAAAGCTATGAAGTTTCTGAAGATGGACTTACCTACACAGTTAAGCTGAAGGAAGGCCTGAAGTGGTCAGACGGAAGTGACCTCACAGCTGAAGACTTCGTATATTCCTGGAAGAGAGCAGCAAGCGATGAGACTGGTGCAGACTATGCATATATGTTCGATAACTTCAAAGATTTCCCGAACATTGATGTTTCCGCTCCGGACGCAACAACATTTGTATTCACACTGAATGCACCTTGCGCTTATATGGAAGACCTTATGGCATTCCCGACATTCTTCCCGGTAAAGCAGTCCGCAGTAGAAGGATATGCGGATTGGAAGACAAGCCCAGGTGGCTGGTGCCAGGAAGCTGGATTCGTATCCAACGGTGCTTATGTCTGCACAGGTTGGAACCACGACACATCCATGACATACGAAAAGAACCCGTATTGGTATGACGCAGACAAGGTAACTGTAAATAAGCTTGAGTACATGCTTTCCGCTGATGACACAGCTATCTATGCAGCATACAACGCAGGAGACCTTGACTTTGCTGACTCCGTACCTACAGACGAAGTAGCATCCCTCCTGGACAATCCGGAATTCCACATTGTTGACGAACTTGGAACATACTACGTAGCATTCAACTGCAAGAGCCCAATCTTCGAAGGCAAGACACCTGAACAGGCAGCTTGCACGAGAGAAGCTTTCACAATCATGATCGACCGTGACTATATCTGCGAGAACATCGGACAGACAGGTCAGGTTGCAGCAAACGCATTCATTCCTCTCGGAATGGCTGATGGTAATGGTGGAATCTTCAAGTCCGACGCTGTAAGCGAAGGATACTATGATCCATCCGCAGTAAGCAATGATCCTGAAGGTGTAGCAGAGCAGGCCAGAACTCTTCTGAAGGCAGCTGGATATCAGTTCGGCGATGACGGAAAGCTCACTGCTGATACACCGATTTCACTGGAATATCTGACAAACACAACATCCGGACATATTGCTATCGCAGAGTCCATCCAGCAGGATTTGGCAGCTCTCGGAATCGAACTCACAATCCAGCAGCAGGATTGGAACGTATTCTTAGAAGAACGTAAAGCTGGTAACTTCGACTTCGCTCGTGAAGGTTGGATTGCTGACTTCAACGACCCAATCAACATGCTCGAGATGTGGACAACAGTATCCGGTAACAATGACTGCCAGTTCGGTCGTTAATATTCGGATTAAGGTCAATAGTATCTAGTTTTAGATAGTACTATAAGCGATTAAGGTGGCACCTCAATTGGGGGTGCCACTTTTATTGGTAAGAAGCAAGATACTCTTCTTTTTAAGTAGTCAAGCATGTCTTTTCTATGTTAAAATACACATGTATAGGCTGTTTGACATGAATGTTAAATAGGAGGATGTATATGAGTAGTGGTACATGGATATTTAATGACCTTAGATTCCCTAAACCTGATATAAGAGCCTATGAAGACCTCAGCAAGGATGTTGTTAAAAGAATTGAAGAAGCCAGAGACGGTGGAGAAGTGCTGGAGATTTTTTTCGAGTACAACGAACTGTTAAGAAAAATAAACGATAATTTGGAGGTTTCATTCATACATCATTCAATGGATACAACCGATGAGTTTTATGAAAAGGAACAACAATGGGTGGATGAAAATATGCCACTTTTCACCAAGCTAAATCTTGATTTCAGTGAAGCCATATATAATAGTCCCTTTAGAAGCGAAATTGAAGAGAAGCTGGGCCCCATGTACTTTACTAAAATGGATGTAAAGAAAAAGGCTTTTATGGAGGAAAACATTCCTCTGCGAAAGAGGGTTTCGGAACTATGTGGTGAATATCAAAAAATCATTGCATCCTGTGAAGTTGAAATAAATGGTGATACGAAGAATTTTCTGACACTACAGGGTCTATTCCGCGATGAAGACAGAGAAGTAAGAAAAACTGCATTTAAGGCCTTTTCAAATTTCCTTAGTTCCAATGAGAAACGTATGGAAGAAATCTGGGATGAGCTTATAAAAGTTAGAACTCAGATGGGAAAGAATCTGGGTTATGATAGCTATGTTCCTGTTGGATATTTGGAAAGAGGACGAATAGACTATAACCCTGATGATGTAGCTCGTTTTAGGAAACAGGTTGAGGAGGAAATAGTTCCCCTCTGTAGTAGAATATATGAAGCCCAGGCTAAGAGATTGGGCTTGGATGAAATAATGGTTTACGACGAGCTAATAGCTTTCCCCGATGGGAATGCCAAACCTGTTGGTGGTGAAGCGTATATGCTTAATCAGATAATCGAAATGTTTCGTGAGCTTAGCAATGAGACTAATGAGTTTGTTGACTTTATGCTTGATCACGGATTGATTGATTGCGAAGTTAGACCAGGTAAATCTGTGAGGGAGTATTCAACATTTATAGCTTCATATAAGGCACCCTTCCTGTTTTCCTTCTTTGATGGCTCCGCCAAGGGGGTAAAAACTTTGATTGAAGGATTGGGAAATGCCTTTGCTTTATATAGGGCGTCCAGAAGGCAGCTAATAGATGCATATTATATATCAACTTCTGATATCACTGAAATACATGCCATGGTAATGACCCAGCTATCCAATAGATTCGCAGAGCGTTTCTTTGGAGAAGATGCGGATAGGTACATATTCTATAATTACCATGATTTAATCACATTCATTCCCTTTGGAGTCGCAGTTGATGAATTTCAGCATATCTGCTATGGGAATCCTGATCTAACGCCGGAGCAGCGTACCCGGGAATGGCGTAAATTAGAGAAAAAATATATGCCCTGGCGTAAATATGATGAAGATGATGTATTTATGAATGGTGGGGGATTCTGGTATAACAAGCATCATATCTTCCACTACCCCATGTATTATATTGAATATGCACTTGCGACAGTAAACTCCATGGAGCTAATTAAAAACTATATGGAAAGGCCTGCTACAGCATGGCAGGATTATTTGGAGCTAACCGATATTGGAGGCAGCAAAAGGTATTTAGACATACTTCATCATGCAAGTATTACCCCTGCATATGAAGATGGTGCAGTGGCAAATGCAATAAGCTATGCGAAGGAATTATTGGAAGAGTATAATTAAGATAAAACTATAATAAGATTTAGAAAACTTCATATCAAAGGAGGTAGGGATATGAATAACATGTTTTCTAATAAAACCTATTCCGGAAAAGGATGGTTTTACCTTTTGATAAAAAGAGGTGGGATATTACTTCTGCTAATTAGTATTGTGTTTAGTAATATCCTTTTGGTTAATGGGGAATCACAATCTGCGATTTCATATATTAATTCCAACGCTGCAACAGCTGCGGGAATGTACCGAATATATGATTATAGAAGTGGAGACTGCTATGTTTCTGCAAATGTATATATGCTTAGACGCAGAGCATTCCTGGATGGGTTGGATTGGTCCGTTATTAAGAAGGACACGAATCCCAGTGCCTTTGATGGAGGAAACGGAAGCGTTAGAAAGATAGCTGCCTACGATGCGGATGGCTTATATAACAATATGAAGCTTACATATAACTACTCGGTTGGCAATAGAACATATAACGTTCAGGATGCGAATCTTCCAAAGACGAAGGCAGAAAAGATTAAAGCATTGTGTGACTTATTGGATAAGCATCCTGAGGGCATAGCGGCCCATTCTGATAGAATTTCCGCAGGCTATCCCCACGCAGTTTTATTAACCCATTATGTAAAGGATGATAAAGGTGTAATAACCTTTTATGCTGTGGATTCCGCGTGGAATACTTTCAGCAATAATACTGAATATGGAGGATGGAATCATCCAAATGATGCAGGTGTAACAAATATAAATGAAACCCTAGTTGGTTCGATTGATTACTTAAACAGTTATAAATACATAGCTACAAATGGGGTCTATGAAAGAGGTGAGGTATCTGAGGCCACGACCGTTTGGGAGAGACTTTATGGAGCGGGTCGATATGATACGATGAAAGCAATTGTGGATGAAGGCTTTAGTCGCATCGGAGGAACAGTAATAATTGCATCCGGTGCCACCTTTAAGGACGCTTTACCTGCATCGGGTTTGGCAGGATTGTACGGTGCTCCCGTGCTGATAACTGATGGAAAAGCTCTGTCCACCCAAACAAAAGAAGTGCTTAAGAGACTGAGGCCTGGCACAGTTTTCATAGCCGGCGGTCCCTTTGCTGTTTCCAATGAGGTTCAAAAGGAAATAGATAAAGTTACAGGTAATAAATCCAAGCGTATAATGGGAAATACAGCCTCCGGCACAAGTGCAAACCTGGCCTTGGCGGGCAAGGGACGTTGGTCTTCGGAGGGCACTGCCATTATAGCCACTAATTCCAGCTTCAAGGATGCTCTCTCTGTTGCACCAATAGCATATGCAAAGAAGTATCCGATTCTTTTGGCAGACAGTGGAAAGAGCCTGTCAGATGACGTTATTTCTGCCTTAAATACACTGGGTATAAAGAATGTGATAATAGTTGGTGGAGAAGGTGCGGTAACAAAGAATGTAGAGAGACAGCTATCTAAGGAAGGAATATCCCTCCGAATCAGATTGGGTGGAGCAAATGGTGTTGCAACCAGTGCGCAAATCGCCAAATGGGGATTATCCAATGGTCTCTCTGCCAACAATATGGGAGTGGCAACCAGCCAAAGTTTCCCCGATGCTTTAGCAGGTGCCGCCTTATGTGGATACAATAATGCAATTCTGGTGCTGGCAGATGATAAGGCCATGCTAAATGCAACATTCCCAAGAACATATAAAGCAAACATAAAGAGAGCTTTTGTGTTTGGAGGAACTTCAGCAGTAGGAACAAGAACATGGAACGCCTTGGCGGAAAGTGTGAAATAAAAAGTTTTAGTAGGAGAGTAAATAAATGAGCGATACGAATGAAAAGGTGATGGCTAATAACTTCATACATAATTTCATTGATGAGGATTTGGAAAATGGTGTTTATAAAGAGGTATATACCAGATTTCCGCCGGAGCCAAACGGTTATCTTCATGTGGGGCATGCCAAATCCATATGCTTAAATTTTGGAACGGCCATAAAATATGGTGGTAAGTGCAATTTGAGATATGATGACACCAATCCGGTTAAGGAAGATACGGAATATGTGGATGCCATTGAAGACGATATTAAATGGCTTGGATTCCAGTGGACAGAACAACTGTGGGCTTCCGATTATTTTGAAACCATGTATGATGCTGCGGTGGAGTTGATTAAGAAAGGCCTGGCCTTTGTTGACGACTTAAGCGCAGATGAAATAAGAGAGTATCGTGGAACACTAAAGGAGCCCGGAAAAGAGAGTCCCTACAGAAACCGTAGCATAGAAGAAAATATGACTCTGTTTAATGAGATGCGAGAAGGCAAATATGCAGATGGTGAGAAGGTTCTGCGTGCCAAGATTGATATGGCTTCACCCAACATCAATATGAGGGATCCGGTGATTTACAGGATTGTTCATGCATCCCATCATAATACGGGAGATAAATGGTGCATTTATCCCATGTACGACTTTGCGCATCCAATAGAAGACGCCATAGAAGGAATCAGCCATTCCCTCTGTACTATGGAGTTTGAGGATCATAGACCTCTTTATGACTGGGTTTTGGAGAAGGTTGGCTTCTGGCCAAATCCACCTAGACAGATTGAATTTGCACGACTTAATCTCACAAATACTGTCATGAGTAAACGTTATCTGAAGGCGCTTGTGGACGATGGAAGCGTAGTTGGTTGGGATGATCCAAGAATGCCTACCATCGCCGGTCTTCGTCGTAGGGGCTATACACCTGAAGCTATCAGAGATTTCTGCGATCGCGTGGGAATAGCAAAGGCTAATAGCATGGTGGACATAGGACTATTGGAGTATTGCGTAAGAGATGACCTTCAGAATAAGGTTGAGTCCAGAAACGTTATAGAGGATCCAATAAAGGTTATTATCACCAATTACCCGGAAAACCAAACAGAAATGGTCACCGTAGAGAACAATAAAAATGTACCTGAAATGGGTGAACGTCAGATTCCATTCAGCCGTGAACTCTATGTGGATGGAGCTGATTTCATGGAGGTTCCTGCCAAGAAATACTTTAGGCTTTTCCCGGGTAATGAGGTTCGTTTCAAGGGTGCCTATTTCATCACATGTAACGAAGTTGTAAAGAATGATGATGGTAGCATCAAGGAACTCCTGTGCACATATGATCCTGAAACCAAGAGCGGGGAAGGCTTTGACGGAAGAAAGGTAAAGGGCACAATTCACTTTGTCGATGCAGCGACGGCTGTACCAGTAACAATTAGAAATTATGGGTATTTGATGATCGAAGATGAAAATGGTGAGAACGTCCTCAATCCGGAATCCTTGGTTGAAAAGCAGGGGTTTGCAGAACCATCTCTGGCTGAGGCAGAACCGGGGGAGAGATTCCAGTTCTTTAGACATGGATATTACTATGCTGACCCAAAAGACCACAAAGGTGGTGTAGCAGGAGGAGATGGTCCATTGGTATTCAATAGAATAGTGGACCTAAAGAGCGGTTACAAACCGGGTAATTAAGAAATGATAGCTATTTTTAAGAATTTAAGAATAATATACTATTTGGTATCCAGTGGTATTGGGGTTTTGCTGGCGGTTGTTTTGGTCTTTTCCAATGTGGATATATTGCTAACCCTTGCCATTGTGATTCTTTGGGTTCTGTTCTGGGCTTGGTTTTTCAATGGGCTTGCAAGAAAGAAGTCATCCGAACTTTTGGCTCTTAGAAATCAATGTAATGGTGAGGAGTTCGTAAAGGAATACGGAGAACTCCTTCCGGACCAGAAGAAGGGAAGCGTAAGCGACGCCATTGTAAAGCTAAATCTCGCAGCCGGTTACATGGATATTGGAGAGTTAAGGAAGGCCTTCGAAACACTTAGTCAAGTGCGCATACCGAATAAGGGGTTTGGTGCCAATGCCAACGCATTGAATGCCATTTCTGCTACGTATCACAGCAATTTCAGCCTGGCGTTCCTGAAGGAAGGGAATATTGAGAAGGCTGTGGAGGCATTGAATTCCTGTAGGAGAGTTTTAGCTAATTCAAAAATACCTGAGAAGGAAAGGGAGCGTTTCCAAAGTCTCTGTAATTTAAGACAGGCGCAGATTGGCGTTGTAATGGGAAATCTTAAGGAAATCCCCAGGGCGGAAGCCTTGTTTGAAGCATATAGGAATAGAACTCAGAACATGCTTGATAAGGTGACTGCCAGTTATTGGCTTGCCAGAATAAGCTATCTGAAGGGTGACAAGAAATCTGAGAGGAAGCATCTTCAGTTTGCAGCGTCATATGGTGGGGACAGTTATTGCGCCAGAGAGGCAAGAACTATCTTGGAAAGAAATGAACTTAACCCGGAAATGATTAAGGAGAATGAATCTGAGTTAATATCGGAGAATTTGAATGAAGACATATAGAGACATTTACTATAAATATATAACCGTTTCAATGGTTGGCGCTGTGATTCTGGGAATCCTGATGGGGGTTACAAAGATTAACAGGATGTACCTGGTTGCCGGCATTGCTCTATGGTTAATTCTAAATACGGCATTTTGGTTTCTAATGGCGAAGAATAGAGAGAAGCGTTTAATGAATCTCTATCGCGATTGCAATATTTCAGAATATATCGATGAATACGAGGCCATAGACCAGAGATTTCCAAAGTTTGGAGATGACTTTGACCATAATAGTGTTAGGTTAAACTTGGCAGCAGGATTACATGCCCATGGTGAATTCTCGGAGATGAAGAGAGTGCTGGATATGGTTAGGCCAAGTAAGGGAACGGATTTAAGGGACTTGGTGCAGAGAGTTTGCTATCATAATGATTTGGCACTTTACTATATAGAACGTGGTGAACTGGGTGCTGCTGAAGCTGAACTTACGGAATGTTATCCGCTGTTTGAATTGAGTGCCTTCAAAGAACCGAAGCGAAGCGAATACCTTGATGCAACCGAAAGAATCTATGAAACAATTCAGCTAAAGAGGGGAAACTACGAAGGCTTAGATAAGAGATTTGCAAACTGGATTAGAGATGTGGAAGATCCACTGCAAAAGGTTGCCTGCAGCTATAGATTAGGGGAGCTTTATTACAATCACGATATGATCGATGAAGCAAAGAAGCAGTTTGAATTTGTAGTAAAATACGGAGGTGATACATTCTTCGCGGAAAGAGCTGCTGATGTACTGAAGTTGAAGGGAAGTCATAAGGCAAAACTGTAGTAGTCTAACCTGAAAAGAAACGAGTTTTTCTTGTTAAATAAGGATTTTTATTCTATAATAGTGGGTGTGCTCTAAAGAGCACAGTTAAAAATGATTATAATAGAATTATATAAGGAGCATAACGATGAAGAGAATTAAAACTTTGGAAACAAGAGATCTGAATAAGAGCTTAGTAGATGGTGGATGTGGCGAATGCCAGACCAGTTGCCAGTCTGCTTGCAAAACATCTTGCGGCGTAGCAAACCAGCCCTGTGAAAAGGAAGAAGAATAATCTATAGATTAAACAAATAATAAGGAGCGAAGTCCTTTCAGGGTGTTACCTGGAAGGACTTTATGATTATTAAAACTGTGATACATCAATATAAATTAAACGGATACAATATTGTTATAGATGTTTATAGTGGTTCGATACATGTGGTGGATGATGTGGCCTATGACATCGTCCGTCTTTTTTGTGACGAAATAGATAATATGCTAGGAGACGAGGATAGGTTCTTTGAAAGGATAGAGAAAGAGGATTCCCTAATTGATGACATAGTGAAAGGAGTCCTTTCCAAAGCTGCTCTTGGTATGTATATGGATGATGTTTCCGAATCAGATATTATTGAATGCTGCTATGACCTGCTTAATCTATATAAATCAGGCAAACTATTCAGCAAGGATGTATTCCGTGTCAATGCAGCTACCCTAAAGGAACGCCATACCGACATCAAGGCGCTTTGCCTCCATGTGAGCCACGCTTGTGATTTAACTTGTTCATACTGCTTTGCAGGCCAGGGGAGATTTAATGGGCCTGCTGCCCTAATGTCTGAAGAAGTTGGTAAGAGGGCTATCGCTTTCTTAATTGATAATTCGGGAACCCGACGCAATCTGGAGGTGGACTTCTTTGGTGGAGAGCCACTTCTTAATTTCAATATTATAGAGAGCATTGTAAAATATGCCCGTTCCAGGGAATCTGAAGCAAATAAGAATTTCAGGTTTACTTTAACCACCAATGGTATGGGGATAACAGATGAAGTGATTGACTTCGCAAACAGAGAATGCCACAATGTAGTGCTTTCTCTGGATGGAAGAAAAGAGATTCATGACAGAGAGCGTATTACGTCAAGTGGGGAAGGTAGTTACGAAATCATAGTTCCAAAATTCCAGAGAATGGTGGCTGCCAGAACAGGTAAGGACTGTGGAGTTGTTCGGATTTCAGATATTCCGGAATGGATTACCAAGGGAAGTGAAACCGGAAATACAAATTATTATATGCGTGGAACATTCACCCACTACAATCCGGATTTCACAGAAGACATTTTCCATATGACGGATTTGGGATTTACTGAATTATCCATGGAGCCGGTTGTGACCGGCGCCGATAGCGAGTTCGCCCTTACGGAATCGGACTTACCGGTGCTAATGGAACAATATGAAATACTGGCAAAAGAGATGATTAGAAGAGAATTTGAATACAAAGAATCCCATGGAACTAAAGGGAAACCTCCATTTACTTTTTATCACTATATGCTGGATTTGGGACATGGCTCATGCATATATAAACGTATATCGGGCTGCGGATCGGGTACAGAATACTTTGCTGTTACGCCTCAGGGTGAGCTATATCCATGTCACCAGTTTGTGGGTGAACCAAAATATCTCATGGGAGATATATGGAATGGAATTACCAGAACGGAAATCCGTGATGAGTTTAAGATGTGCAACGTATACGCACGGTCTGAATGTGATAATTGTTGGGCTAAACTCTATTGTAGCGGAGGCTGCGCAGCCAATGCCTTCCATTCCACAGGTAAT
>CACXFN010000011.1 GCA_902766915.1 uncultured Eubacteriales bacterium | reverse complement strand
TGTTGTTCCCTGTACAGCCTGGTTAACAATGATAGCCTTCATCTGTGGGTCGTCAGAAAGGTTAACGATAGTCTGAATTGTTGTTTCAAGTTCTTCTGTGAAGTTGTCCGGATAGATTGCCAGAGTTACTCTGTCCTCACCATACTTGGCCTGGAATGCTTCAGCACCACGGCGATCGTCTTCGGACTGTGATACGGAACCTGTTACGATACCGATGTGGAAATCATCACCGGCAGCTTCAGCTTCTGTAGCTTCTTCGGTAGCTTCCTCTTCTGCTTCTTCTTCGGTTGTAGCTTCTTCTTTTTCCTCAACTGTTGTTGTCTTGTTTCCGCAAGCTACCAGAACGAACATCATAGCAGCAATGAGGAGTAAACTAATAATTTTTCTCTTCATTTTCATCCTCCTTAATAACTACTAGTTACCTTATATCACTTTAAATGAATGCTTAATAATTATCCCATATTTTGATTCTTTAGTCAACGATTTTACCAATATATGACAGAACTATAGGCTTTCAAATAAGGCGAACCGTCTATGCATCAATATTTATACATTGTAGTATTTATCAAATTCGGCGGGTGTCGGAATCTTGGCTAATTCTGAACACTCCGCTCTCTTGATGCGGATGAAGTTATTCAATAGTTCCTCAGGGAATACACCATCCACAGTCAGATACTCATGATCCTTTTCCAGTGCATCCAGAGCCTGTTCCAAACTGGTGGGAAGACCCTTTAACTTTGCCTTTTCCTCTTCCTGTAAATTATAGAGGTTTACATCAAAGGGGCCCCAGCCTTCTTTTCTGGGATCGATTTTATTAATAACGCCATCAAGTCCAGCCATGAGTATTGCCGCATATGCAAAATATGGATTGCATGTGGCATCAGGATTTCTAATTTCAAATCTTCTAAGCTCCGGACTCTTAGCATAGGCAGGAATTCTGATGACTGCACTTCGATTGGATGTTGCAAAGCCCACTGTTACAGGAGCCTCGAATCCAGGCACCAGACGCTTAAATGAATTGGTACTGGGATTTGTAATCGCACACAGCGAATCGATATGTTTGAGCAGCCCACCCATGAAATAGTGAGCTGTCTCACTCATATGGGAATAGCCCTTGTCATCTGAGAATACCGGCTTCTTTCCCTTCATGAGGAGCATATGCACGTGCATTCCACTACCCGCCTCGCCATATACAGGCTTGGGCATAAAGGTGGCGCTCATACCATATTCCTGGGCGGTATTCTTGATGATGTATTTAATCATCACAGTTGCATCTGCCATTTTAGTCATTTCACCAAGTTGAGGTTCTATTTCAAATTGTCCACTGGCACTAACCTCCGGATGATGGTATTTTACAGGGATTCCCGCCTCTTCTATTCTAAGAACCATTTCGCTTCTTGCATCATAGGTGGTGTCCTGGGGCATGGCTACATGATAGTTCTTCTGGAAAGGAACCACATTGCCTGTGCCCTCTTTATTGCTATTCCAATGTGCCTGATCAAAGTCCACAAATGCTTCCTGGAAATTGCTGTCCACTTTCCAGCCCGCCTCATCAAAGAGATAGAACTCGAATTCCGGAAGAATCATCATCTTGTCTGCAATCTTGGTTTTCTTCATATATTCCACTGCAGCCTTAACTATATTCCTGGGGTAATGAGGTAATGGCCTATTATTGGGATTGTCGATTATCATTACGTCCCCACTCATAGATAATGTGGGAATCTCGTAGAATGGATCAATCATCGCAGTACTTACGTCAGGAATGAAGACCATATCACTCTTCTCAACCACCGCATATCCATAGTTTGATGCATCGAACCCAACACCTTCTTTTAAAGTATTTTCACTAAAACTTGCGGCAGGAATAGTGACGTGCCTATAGTTTCCACTGATGTCAATCATCTTGAAGTCAACCATCTTTATGTCATGGTCCTTGATGTATTTCATTACTTCCTTAGCTGTTTTAAACATGATCCTCTCCTTATTTAAATGTTTAAATGTTTAATCTGTAATAGCCCTTAAGCACTCCGGTTGTTACGAATACACGCCATACGACAGTTTCATTGGTTCCGCCATTTCCATACCATCCGCCATGGACCGCGCGTCCATTTCCTATATAGATTGCCACATGGTTATCATAGGCTATGATATCACCCGGCTCCGGATCCTGAACAAGTTTACCCTGTTTCAACGCACCGGTAGTTGGATCCAAATAGGTTCCATAGTATGCATCTACCACTGTAACTCCTGCAGCAGTATAAGCATTCTTTACAAGCTGTACGCAGTTCTGGTTTTTATTCTGGGCAGCCATATTAAGTGCCGCTTCCACAACCTTACGTTTTCTTGGTGATACTTGGCTTACAGTTTTTTCAGATTCTGTAGCCTTTAAATGATTTACTGTGGTGGTTCCTGAGGTACCGCTTGTTGTGAATATTTTATTGATAGTGCTATCGGATACCAACGAAGGGCCACCCATAGTTATTGACTTCTTCACACTATTCTTCTGTACAAATTTTCTGGCGGCGGAATAATCCTGGTTTGTTATCAGAAGAATTGGTCTATCAAGTCGCATTGCAAGTGGGCCTGCAACCAATCCATCGGGAAAGTTCTTACCATAGGCAAAGAATACACCTTCCAAATCCGATCCTGTTGTACTGTCCGGATCTCCATAGAAATATTCAGCTATTTCGTATGATGTTTCGTACCTGTTTTTTCCGCCTAAACGAGTTACTTTTCCATACTTCCCTACAGCATTTTCTATCTCTGAGCTAACTGCTCCGGTTCCACCCAGGATAAATAGATTTACACCCTCGGATCTGCCTCCGTCCTTGGCAGCCTTAGCATTGGCTTTAAGCAGTGCCTCCTGCTCAGAGGTTAGAGTCTTCCCTACAAGCATAATAGGAAGACTTATTCCTG
>CACXFN010000010.1 GCA_902766915.1 uncultured Eubacteriales bacterium | reverse complement strand
TAGCGTGTCTGTATGTCGTGATCCGGATGATGATAAATTCATCAATTGCGCTGTAGATGCAAAGGCTTTATATATAGTCAGCGGAGATGATGACCTACTGGATATTAAGGAATATGAAGGTATTGAGATAATCAAGGCTGCTGACTTTGTTGAAAGATATCTTACATAAGTGTTCTAAATCATCCTTGTGTAGCCCACCACGAGGGGTCAATCCGAACACATACTTCTATAGAGGCGGCTTCGCCGTCGAAGTATGGTTCGACTAGACCTAAACGAGATAAAGGACCGCAGTGAAATGAGGTTCTCTCAACAAAATGATGTCAATCTTTACTCTTTGAACAAATCCGGAGTCAGCTCATAGTCCACGGATGATTGCGGAACCCCAAGCTAATCCTCCCATGCATCAATATTCACCTGAAGCCATTCAACAGATTTTTTCAAAGCTTCAACGGTCTTTGTCTCAAGAACGCATCTGGCATTTATTCTTTCAGCTAAACTTATTCTTTCCGACAAATCTATTTCTCCATCACCTAGGGCTAGATGATTCTGTGGCGGCACCTCGGTTCCGTCGTGAATATGAAAATGCAAAAGATGCGACATGTTCTCCATAATAAATGGAACATCCTTCTCTTTTGCGGCTTTTGAATGGCCTATATCCCAAGTCAGACCGAATTTAGGACTTTTCAATAAATGTTCAATTGCTTTCTGTTCATAACTTCTGAATCCATCTGTGTTCTCAATCGCAATCACAATATCGCTATCGCCAATCCATTCCTCACAAAGAGTTCGGAAGGACATAAATGAATTCATATATCTATCAAAGTCCCTGTCATACATCTGAACTTTCCTATCCGGCAAAGTAATATGTATGCCATGATTCATATGCATGTTCACGATCAAGGGCTTCTTGCCATCTCCGTTTTGATCGTCAAGGATTTTTATTTTTTTAGCTACGTTAATGGTACGCCTTACGGTTTCCAAATATGCATTTGCCACCAAAGGATTGAAATCAGCTATATTTAGGTTCTCGTCCAGGTGAATAGTAAAATATATTCCGGCTTCTTCTGCGATCCCAATCAGCTTATCTGTCTGCTCAAGTGAATCTATCTGATATTCCGGAATATTCATATTTAGTTCTATGAAATCGAGTCCTAAACTATTGCAAAGAATAATATTATCTTCCAATGTTTGGTTCTCAATTAGGGTTGGCATTCCAAATTGCATATTCAAACCTTTACTTCATCTTCTAACCACAAATGTTGTCATAGTCAATTTTCATCACCAGATATACTCCATCAACCCAGAATTTGTCATATTCTTTTTATCGGGTGACGAATAACGGTCTTTAGTTTCTCCGGCGCAACCTTTCTGGCATCGCTCAAGTATATTTCGTGATGGAGGCGCTGTTCTGTGATGTCCAACGTGTAGCCCTGCTGCTCCATGAACTCATGCATCAATGCTACTGTCGTAGGCTCTTCGTCATAAGGACCGATGTGCATGCACTGAACACACAGCCCTTCATCATATGTCAAGAATTCGACCTTTGAGAAGTCTGTCTTTTTCTTCTTGGTGGCTTCCTCAATAGCCCAATCAAAGTCTGCCTTTGTTACAAAATCGGGTAAACGAATGACGGAGAGCCACTGGAAGTTTTCCTTATGAGCATAGTCAATCCCTTTAACACCATCCTGCCACCAGAATCCCTCCAGTGGAGGAACAACGTACTCGAAGTACCCCTCGATCTGATGGTCGCCCTTTTTGCTCATCTTGATCGTGAAAGCGATACCATAGAGCAGACCGATAGACTGCTTGTACGCTCCGTCCTCCGCGTTCGGATCGCCTTGTCCACGAACCGCAATATAGTTCATGCTCGGAACCGTCACGATAGACGGCTTGTTCTTTGGCATGTAAAATTCCTTATACTCTTTTTTATAATCAAACGGCATAACCTTTTTTCCTCTACAAACTCGAAGTTACTTATTCAGCGTCATCATCGTCGTTTTTGATGGTGCTTCCCACTACAAGGCCAAGGCACATTCCCACGGAAAGCCCCATTGGCATAAACATCCCTATATTGCCTGATGCAGCCCCTAAGGCCGTTCCTACGCCCGTGCCTATAGCCATACCCAGAACCATGCCTGTTGCTGCCTTGTTTCCATCATCTTTTTTATCTTTCATAGTTTATCTCCTTCAGATTCCTTAACGTGTGCGCTGTGGATTAATCCCACCAACCGGAGGCGACGATATAACAGTTTCCACCGACTTCGACAAAGTCTTCCATCATGCAACGAGCTGCAAGCATTTTGTTCCCCATATCTACAAAGAAGAGATGGTTGCAGTAATTCTTTGGATGGCGCTGGATATACCCTTCAAGGGCATCGCGATCCATTTTGACTTTCGCCAGAGCCTCTCTGCTTTTGAGCGGTATGATTACAGCCTCCAGACCGGTACTGGCCCACTGGATTGGGTAGTCATCCCTGATATCCACCGGAATTTGCCCGATTTTAATATTGAGTTTCAAGGAATCCACACAGCCATTATTGCATCATTGCATCATTGCATCGTTGCAGTATTCCATCATTGCACCATTGCATTATTGCATCATCAGGCTCCGATTTGTTTACTCCGTCTCATCGTCGTCGCCTTTGCCCAAGCCAAGCACTATACACAATCCCATACCCACGGACATTCCCATAGTCATTCCAGCTGGTTAAAGTTTCTTTATCATCATATACTCATTAAGCAAGGTTCCTTCCTTGAGCTTAATTGCATCATACTTAACGCCGGTAATTCTAAAGCCAAGTTTTTCATATAGCGCTCGCGCTCTATGGTTGCCTTCAATGAAATCAAGTTCAATCTGCTGGACATCTTTGCTTCTAGCTATTTCAAATAAAGCATTTAGAAGCTGTGTCCCAATACCTTGATTCCAATAATCCTTTAAGACTGCTACGGCCACCGATGCTCTATGTTTAGTCTTGATTGTAGTATTGACATTAATCATGCTGCTGGCAACAGCCTTGTTGTCAATAAAGCATCCTATCATTGCTCCATCCGGATTATCAATTGAATTCTTAAGTAACTGCTGTTCGTACTCCAGAGTCAGTCCGGAAGACTCCTCAGGATATCTCAGCAAGAAATGTGTTTCTCCAGACGTTTGAATCAAATAATCGATCATAGTCTGAGCGTCGTCAATATTGGGGCTACGAAGAACAGCCTCACGCCCGTCTTTCAATTTAATCTTTGTTTCTTCTATATACATAACATGTTCTCCAATCGTCTAACAACACAGTTAGTTACTTAATTTCTGGCAACCAAAAAATCAAGAAGTTCATCAAACCCACCTTTGCTGCAGCGAATGCTTTGATATTTCATAAGTCTCGGCGTGATGATAATAGTTATCTTTAAAATTTTCCGCGACACTCTCCAGAATTTCTGCTGTATCTGGATGATTGAATACTTCGTTATCCAAAGTGAAGGAAATTTTATCTTTCAATTGCCCAAATGCAGTCTGCAATTTTTCCATACACAAATGGAAGCCGGACATGCTCATAACTGGCGCATATCCGCCATCAACATAGCAGTGCAAACATGTCGTATTGCACCCTGCAACCAATATGTCTATGTTATATTCTATGTTATATTCCATTTGCCTTTCGCCTTTTGCTTATAGATTCAGTAATCGCGCGGGAATATGACAATATCCACCCGGATTCTTGTCCAGATATTTTTGGTGATATTCCTCTGCAGAAGAAAAGTTTTCAAGTGGCGTAACTTCAACGGCAAGAGGTTGCCCTGCTTTTTCTGTTTCCTCTGCAATCTTTTCCTCTATTGCGGGAAGCAAAGCATCATCTTCGTAATAGATTCCTGTGCGATACTGCACTCCAACATCTCCCCCCTGCCTGTTTACCGACAATGGATCTATCGTCATAAAATACTTGTCCAGCAATTCACCAACACTTATGGCTTCCTCATCAAATTTTATACGCACGGTTTCAGCATGCCCGGTATCCTCATGGCAAACCTGCTCATAAGTTGGATTGAGGAATTTACCGTTCGCGTATCCAACCTCTGTTTCCAAAACGCCATCAAACTGATCAAAGAACTTCTGCGTTCCCCAGAAGCATCCACCGGCTAAATATATTTCTTTCATAGTTTCCAATTCTCCTTCTACGAAACCTTACACGATTACCATTTCGCTTTTACTTCATACTATTGTCGCATATTTTTGCATATTGTCGCAAATTGTATAGTTAAATATCTAAATTCCTTCCTCCATACTCCTAAGCACTGCACGTTGCATTCGAGTCATAAGTTCTTTGTGCTCGATTATTAGATTATACACTGCATCCTCTGATAGAACTCCGCGCTTAATCTCCGCAGGAATAAGTCCCTCTTCATCTGCCTCAAAGTCATTCATCCAATCGGAACTTCCGTAATATTTCCCAATCTTATAATACTTCTTCTCCATCTTCTCGTACTTTTCCAAGGCATTCGACAATTCCTTTACAGCGTGCTCCGCCTCATCCAAATACGACTCCATTCTTTTGATTCTATCCAATTGTTTATTATTCGACATAATTGTGTCTCCCTTGACAAAGAGGCTAATCGCAGCAATCAGCATATTAGCAAGTATAGATTTAATTGTTCTATTATCCCGAATCATATTTATCATGAAGTGTAGCATGTATATAGTTCAATCTGCTGTGTCCCTATACCTTGATTCCTGTAATCCTTTTTCTCTAATGATCTGACTTAAGACCTGCTCCGCACATCGTAATCAGACAATCCTTTGTCTCTCCGTATTTCTCGCAATAGTTGAGATACGCCTCATAATTGGCTGCCGTAGTATGTTCGCAGTAAATGCCCTTTGCCGCTAGTTTTTCCCTCGCCTCCAGTATCCTATTCTCTCTTGCATGGATAAATCTAACGCCGTACTTTCTTGCATATTCAAGAATCTCTCTGGAACGCATAGGCTTTCCTATGGCAATTCCCTCTGCAATCGTAGGCGACACATCAATTTCTTCATAATCCTCAAGGCCCTTCTCAAACGCCCTTAGAAGAGGATCGCATGTCTCTGCCTGGAGTGCAATTATCTGAGGAACATGACTAATGATCCCGGAATCCATGAATTCATCAAGGGCATGCATAACTCCAAGATAAAGGGTTCCATTGCCTACAGGAATAACTATATTCTCAGGAAGTCTTCCGAGCTGTTCATACACTTCGTACAGATAGGTCTTGGT
>CACXFN010000009.1 GCA_902766915.1 uncultured Eubacteriales bacterium | reverse complement strand
TCCGTGGCGTCCCGTTAGGAGATAGCCCTCCAGCATACCTTCACACATATGCTCCGAAAGCATTGAATCAACAACTCTTCCGTCCATTGCCAAATTATCGTCTTCCTTATATGCCTCTGCATTCCAGTCTCTTCCTGTTACCTGGAAGACATTGCCTAGTCTGTTGGACATGGTTTCATCAGGACCAAAGACTCTGAAGTTCTTCGCATCCTCATTCATCTTCATTATGTCGCGAACAAAGTCACCCAGCTCCAGCATATCCTGTGCCTCAACATCTCCATGTACGGAAACATCCACAGCATAGTCTCTGAAGTCCGGCATTCTAAGATCGCGGAGCAGTTTTCCACCGTTTGCATAGGGAGTTGCACCCATTCTCTTATCGCCCTTTGGTGCAAGCTCTTCCAATTCCGGAATGAGTCTACCGTTTTTATCGAATAATTCCTCGGGCTTATAGCTCTTTAGCCACTTCTCAACCTGTTTCAGGTGCTCCGGCTTACTCATGCTGATTGGCACCTGATGAGCTCTATAAGTACCCTCAATCTTATTTCCATCCACAACCTTTGGTCCTGTCCATCCCTTTGGTGTCCTTAGAACTATCATCGGCCAAATAGGTCTTTCTTCGGTAATTGATTTATTTGCCCAATTTGCATCTGTTCCTGAGCCATTAACCTGTGACTTCACTAAAGATTTCTTTCCGGCATTTGCTCTGGCCTTTTCCTGAATTTCGTGAATTTCATCAAAGACCTGATCCAAGACTTCTGCCATTCTCTTATGCATCTTCATGGGGTCATCGCCCTCTACGAAGTAAGGCTTCCATCCACAGCCCAGCATGAAGTGCTCCAGCTCCTCATTTGGAATTCTGGAAAGTATGGTCGGATTGCTGATTTTATATCCGTTTAGATGAAGGATTGGAAGTACAGCACCGTCAGATGCAGGATTGATGAACTTGTTTCCATGCCATGAAGTAGCCAAAGGTCCTGTTTCCGCTTCGCCATCGCCAACTACACATGCAACAACCAGGTTCGGATTGTCAAATACTGCACCGAAGGAATGCGCCAGGGAATAACCCAGCTCGCCGCCCTCGTGAATTGAACCGGGATTCTCCGGTGCAACGTGGCTGGAGATTCCTCCCGGGAAGGAGAACTGCTTGCAAAGCTTCTTCATACCATCAATATCCTGGCTTACGTTTGGATAGACTTCACTATAGGAGCCTTCCAGATATGTATTGGAAACAAAGAAGTTTCCGCCGTGTCCCGGACCGGAAATGAAGACCATATCCTGGTCACGTTCCTTGATGATTCTATTTAAGTGAACATATATGAAATTCTGTCCCGGAACTGTGCCCCAGTGACCGACGATTTTCTTTTTAATGTGTTCCGGTTTAAGGGGTTTTCTAAGCAGCGGATTATCCAGCAGATAAAGCTGAGCTGCAGAAAGATAATTTGCCGCTCTGAAATAAGCGTCCATCTTCTTTAAGTATGCCGGGCTTACGCCATTTTTCTTTGCTGTTGCCATGTTTCCTCCAAATCTCTTAAACTAAATAATACCTCTAAATTAACTAAATCATTCCTATTGGATGTATATCATTCTAAATGTATCTCATCCTGGATGTATCCTATACCGAATGTATGTCATTATGAACCTATGTCATTCCGGATGTATCTCATTCCTCCAATTGATCACTACTGGTGGCATAGCGCCTTAAATACTCCTGAATCTCTCTCCTATCCTCTGCCTCCAAACTACTGGAATTATGGATGCCGGATAGAAATTCCATATGATGTCTAAACTCATGTCGTAAAGTATTTCTAAGTTTATCCTTAAGCTGTTCCTCACTTAAATGACTATAGAAACGTTCGAAGGAGCCACGATAAATCACCACCTGCCTGCCCAAGCTGTTCACTCGGTATTGACCAAAAACAAAAAGATCATTATTCTTTGAATACTCCGATTGAGGCGCATTATCTGAAACTATTATACCACCTGAAAGCTCTCGAAAAAAGGCTTGGGGAAGTTCATCGATCAAATCACTAAGTATGAAATTAAACTCGTCTCTATCAATCATATATTAATTAACCCAAAAATTGCCTATGTCAAAAATCCTCTATGCTAAAAATCGTCGAATCTTAAGTTCCTTTCAAATCAGTATGGTTAATAAGGGGAAATATCTCCTCTTACTTCCTTAAAGCCTTCAATCGCACCCTTCGTATATGCTTTTGTTAGTTCTTCAATTTTAATATGATATTTTTCGGACATGTCTTGGAGAATATCTAAATTCAAATTGATGTTATTCATATCGCCATGAAGTCCCATATATCTTCCAAGGCCATAGGCTTCTATCTTTATACTCACTTCATCTAATCCGTCTTCCCAATTCTTTGTTAACTGTTTTTTGATGAACCCATTCTTCTTATTGTTAAGCCACCTTAAGACTAAAGCAATAACAAATGCTTGAGATAGCACTAATAAAGCCGAAAGAATTAATGGCAAAGAGCCAAAACTATAGATATCATCCCAATCTTCTTTAAAGAATACCTTATACCAATAAACGGCACCGTATAAGAAAACGGGAATAATACATATTAGTAAATCCTTTAGGCTAAAGAAATGCCTTGATTCCACCATGAAGAATGATATTAAAATGAGAATGGGACAAAAAACATGTAAATATAGATTGTTGCCGCCGAAGGCTTTATATATATCGACTCTACTAATAAAAACTGTTGCAAAAATAAACACCAATGTAGTGCAAATGACACTACTGTAATGGAGGAGAGCCGCCCATCTGGGATAGGTGAATCTTTTCTTAATTACACCTTCAATAGCAAATGCAATTAGAAAGCAAGACACAAACTCACCATATAAACCAGATAGTATAGTGAAGTAATGCAATAATCTTGATACACTCTTCCCATCCTGGATAACCAAAACAATATCGCCAGTCAAAGAATAGGTATAGCAAGAAATAGAAAGCACCGCTGCAAAAAGTGCAATAATACTATATTTCCTATATAAACCCACTATATACCTTCTGTTCATGGCATCAAGGACAGGAATCCTTTCATTCCTTTATTAGAACAAAAACTACAACTGTCTCTATCAACTAGTCGATTAGTTATGTTTAATACCATCTTTTCCTGCAGGATCGTGCTTTATTGATTCCCGTGCCGTACCCTCCATATACATACTAGGATCAGTTATGCGTTCCCTATCTAATTCCTTCGGACGCACCTTCAACGCATAAGCAATATTAATTGCATGGTCGCCGCAACGCTCCAAGTCAGTAACGATATCAGCAAAGACAACGCCGGCCAAAGGTTCGCAACCCCCATCCATAAGTCTCTTCACATGATTCCCAATGAGAAGATCTTCTTGCATATCAACCTTTTCCTCATATGCTTCTAGGGAGTCAAGCATATTGTAATCATCATCCTCAAAGATATCCAACGCTATATCCACTTCTGCCAAAACGTCTGCAGACATCTTCTTTAACTCTTCAATTGCGTCATCGGACATACTTGCTTTCTTTGACAGCATGCTCTCAGTATATTCAATTATATTTTCTGCGTGATCGGAAATACGCTCGATGTCGGTTATTGCTATCGTCATCATGGAAACTCTTCGCATGTTCTCCTCGCTTAAATCCAAAGCCCTAAGCTGCACCAAAGCATCCGCAATCGTGTGATTGAGAATGTTGACGCTCTCCTCCCTGGCCCTGACTTTGGCAGCTTTCTCCGGATTATAATTGAAGAAGCATTCCAGAGCCCTGTGCAGGTTCTTTGACGAAATTCGGCCCATGCGCGTGATCTCCTTCTGTGCCTGGGACATGGCGATGGGCGCAGGAAGTTTTGATATATTGGCCATAAACTGTAACGTACGGTCCCTC
>CACXFN010000008.1 GCA_902766915.1 uncultured Eubacteriales bacterium | reverse complement strand
TAACTTAGGCGCCTTGTTGCTACCTACTCCGGATTTCTTTAGAAGATCCCTAACTACGTCTGTTGGCTGTGCACCCTGACTTAGCCAATACTCAGCTCTTTCACCCTCAACCTTAATAACAGGTGGTTCCTTGATTGGATCATAATATCCGATTTCTTCAATAAATCTTCCGTTACGAGCATTTCTGGAGTCTGCAACAACGATTCTGTAGAATGGTTTCTTATGTGCACCCATTCTCTTCAGTCTGATTTTTACCATTTTTTATTTCCTCACTTTCAATTAGTTAAACAAATCTCTGAACATTGGATTTCTCTTCATTTGTTTTGGATCAGAGAACTTTTTCATTAATTTCTTTGCATCATCGTATTTTTTTATAAGTTGATTTACCTTATTCACCGTCTGTCCGGAGCCTGAGGCAATTCTCTTTCTTCGGCTGGCATCCAGTATATTGGGATTGGTTCTTTCCTCTTTAGTCATGGATTGGATGATGGCCTCCATCTGTTTGAATTCCTTCTCACCTTTTTCCATCTCCTCTTCGGATACCTTTTGGCCACCCATTCCGGGCAGCATCTCTATGATTTTTCGAAGTCCACCCATATTGTTTATTTGACCCATCTGATCCAGAAAGTCATCCAAGGTAAACTGGTTCTTCCTTATCTTTCTTTCCAAGATGGCTGCTTGTTCATCATCGTAAGCCGCCTCAGCTCGTTCTATCAAGGTCAGCAAGTCACCCATTCCCAGTATTCTGCTGGCCATTCTCTCAGGATGGAATGGTTCAAGACCGTCCATCTTTTCGCTGGTACCCATAAACTTGATGGGTTTCCCGGTTACCTTCTTTGCTGAAAGTGCAGCACCACCTCTGGAATCACCGTCCATCTTGGTCATTATGATTCCATCTACACCAAGTTTATCATTAAAACCTGTTGCTACATTTACAGCGTCCTGACCCGTTAATGCATCTACTATGAGAAGTATTTCATGAGGCTTAACCGCTCTTTTGATGTTTGCTAATTCTTCCATTAATGCTTCATCAATTTGCAGTCGGCCGGCAGTATCTATAATCAGGATATTTAATCCCAGACGTTCTGCCTCTTCCCTTGCTTCCAGGGCAATCTTCACGGGATCATTAATTGACCTATTTGTATATACTGGAGTATTTACGGATTTACCCACAACCTCCAACTGATCAATAGCAGCAGGTCTATATACGTCGCACGCCGCAAGCATTGGTTTTTTTCCTACTTGTTTCAGGTAATTCGCCAATTTACCACATGTGGTTGTCTTACCTGTACCCTGTAATCCAACCATCATTATGGTGGTAAATCCGGAAGGTGCATAGGTTAGTTTACTACCTGTGCCTCCCATTAAATCCACCAATTCGGCATTAACGATCTTGATGATTTGTTGAGCCGGCGTCAGGCTTTTCATAACCTCCGCACCGAGACATTTTTCTCTTACGTCAGCAACGAATTCTTTTACAACTTTAAAGTTAACGTCAGCTTCCAGAAGCGCAAGCTTAACCGTCCGCATCGCATCGTCAATGTCTTTTTCTTCTATTACGCCTTTATCTTTAATCTTATCAAAGGCTTCTTGTAGTTTGTCGGAAAGGCTTTCAAATGCCATGTCTTTTCCCTCTTTATATCAAAGAAATTTATACTATTCTTCTAAATAGGATAAAAGCTTTTCTATTCTATTTATATGTTTTCCGGAAGCAGAATCCTTAGTTGCAACAAGCTTGGCTATTTCACTCCTAAGCTCTGTCACAGTTTCTTGCCTTTTTATGTAGTCAGCTTCCAGTCCCAATTTGGCCTCGTAATCAGTTAGGTTTTTTTCAGCTTTTCTAAGGGCATCATGAACAGCTGCACGTGATACACCTTGTTCCTCTGCTATTTCAGAAAGGCTGAGGTTTTCCTCATAATAGAGTTCCATAACCTCTCGTTTCTTTTCCGAGAGGAGACCACCATATATATCGAACAAAATGCTGGTTTCAGTCATTCTATCCATAATTTTTCCCCTAATTAACTGTTGATTATTTTCACTTCCACCATTTGGCGATTACATCCTTCACCAGTGGTTCGAAAACGCTGTCAAGTAAAACTACTTGCCATTATCGCACCAGGTAACTATACATCAGGACAGCACTAATGTCAAGTAAAAATACTTGACATTTATTTATTAAATGCATGTCTTTTTTTTTAATACATCCCTTTACTCTAATGCCTAATTGCTTAATCCGAACTCACCGTACTTTATTGTTGACCAAAATAGCAAAAAACGAGGACACACTTTTATGTATGTCCTCATCCAAAACTATTTGTATTTAAATATCCTTTATTAAATGCTTTTATTATTTAAGGGCCGGAGTCCAATAGGTTTCACCAAATATATCCATGAATCTGTAAGTAATCAGAATATCATCACCTACAATAGTATTTGATATTTCAATTGCCGATGGATCTGCACCTACAGTATATTGCTCTCCAAGGAAATAACTATCCTGGAAGGATCCATCATATCCATAGTAGTCACAAAGGAAGTCAATCTTATCGCCTTCCGTTAGGCTTTCCTGTGCTTTTGCTACAGTTTCAGTCTCGCCTTCAGGATATGTATACCGAACCCCTGCAACATATCCTTCCGGTTTTTCATTATCAAATACCAAAATGAGATCAGCTCTTTGATCGTTCAGCATAATCGGTGAACGCCCTACTATGGTATATTCATCGCTATCAGCTGAATCAAAGGTATATAGGTGATAATATGCCACAGGCTGTCCATCAATTGACACCCAGCTATTATCAACTACCGGAAGCAGATTACCCTCTTCATCTACATCATAGATATTATCAAGGCCCAAATCTATATATCCCTCGCCATCGTCATAGAACATGGACATTTCCACAGATGTTATTCTGGACCATTGGTCATCGGTAAGTTGAATGGAAGCATACCCTTCTGCATTTTCCTTCCAAACAAAGTCTTCCGCATTCATGATATTTTCAGAGATATACTGTGCCAGGACTTCCTGATCAAGTGTATCCTCGGTCATGAAGTTTGCGCTTCTGCCACCAAATCCCGGAATACCGTAGGATTCATAGCTTGAACTGGAGGCTGATCCACCAAGCAAGAGTCCGAGCAAATCTGTTAAATCAGAAGAACTAATTGTTCCTCCATATGACCCGGAACCGGAACCACCTGAACTATACCCACCGGTTCCGTAGCCGGAACCATAATTGGAACCACCTGACCAACTTCCATTTCCATCGCTATTAAGAAGTGACCAAAGTGGTGATGCGGAACCACCTGAGGATGCCTGGCCGCTAACCTGAACCTGTCCAAATTGCTTAATTGCCTTTGCCATCTTGTCATCGATTCCAAGCACCTTGTAAGCAGCTGTCATAACATCGATGTAGGAAGTCCTCCTGTATGGGAAATATATAGAAAGTCCGTAAGCATTAGGCATGCCCCTGGAAGTTCTATTATACTTAACCGCACTCATAATGCTTTGAATGAGCTCCTTGCCGGAATTGGTTCCTAAAAGATTTGCAAAGTGAACAAAGTCAACCTGATCTATCTTGCTTTCCCTACTGAACTCCTGGCTGCTGGAACGAGCCCTGGCAACCTGTTGATAATTACCGTTTTCAATCAGTTTAGACGTTTCCTCACCAAAAGCAGCTATCTTATCGGGAAGTGTATGCTGTATTTCAGCAAGATCCACAATTGATAACGTGGTATCCTGGCCGGGTGTCTCTCTCTGACATCTTACTGTATAATCATCGATTATCTTTTTCCCCAGATCCACAGTGGATATAGATGTATTCTTTGACAGTTCATTGAGCCAGTCTGTATAATACCAGCCTATACCCGGTTCAACCTCTTCACTGGCAATCATATAATCAGCATGGTTT
>CACXFN010000007.1 GCA_902766915.1 uncultured Eubacteriales bacterium | reverse complement strand
TAAATCTTAGGGCCAAGAAGACTCTGGAAAACAGAGTGATGAAGAACTACCAGTTCCGATTCAATGTATCTACCGATGAAGAAGGGCAAAACGTAATCGCCGCTGCATCCAGTAGAGCAGATGGAACAGTTACATTTGATGCGATTACATATGGAAACGAGGATGCAGGAAAGACTTATACTTACTACATTCGAGAACTTGATTTTGGTCGTCCAGGATACACTTATGATAATGCTGTTTATAAGGTTGAAGTTGTTGTAACAGATAACGGCGATGGAACCATGACTGCAGCATCAACATACTATCAGAAAAAAGGTGAGTCTTGGGCAAAGATGTCCGGTGATTTACCATCATTTAAAAATGAATATCATGCAGAAGGCGACTTAAAGTTCACTGCATGGAAAACTCTAGAAAAGAGAGAATTAAAGGAGAACGAATTTAGCTTCCAGCTGATTGATTCGGATAACACTGTTATCAGTACTGCGAAGAACAATAAGGATGGGGTTGTTAAATTCGATGATATTCATTTTGATGAATCTGCTATAGGCCAGGAATATTATTACACAGTTAAGGAGATTAAAGGTAAGGACAAGACTGTTATCTATTCTAAGGAACTCTATAAAGTCCATGTTGTCGTTTCCGATAATGGCGATGGAACCTTGAGTTTTAATCAGACAGTTACAAATGCCAACGATGAGGATGCTGTTCCAGCATTTACAAACGATTTAGAGGATGGCAAGTTTGCTGTTGAAAAGATCGTTGAAGACAAAACCCAAGGCGAGTTCAAGTTTAAGGTTAAACTTACAGGACCAAGCGTACCTGAGGATGGAAAATATGAGTATAAAAAGGAGCGGATAGCTGATTCTAACGGTTCGGGTGGAGGAAGCAACCCGCTACTAAAAACATTTGCATTCAATGGTATTGGTCTTAAGAATATGCATGTTATCCGTTGGTCTGATGACGAGGACGATGATGAGAATGACTGCGATAAGGATAAAGCTGAGTCGTCATCAAATTCAGTTGCCCTGAAGAATGCTGCAGGTTTGGTCGCTTCATGGTTTAAGCCTATGGTTGTATATGCCGAGGATTATATTGCGTCTGGTAATTATGACGGAGTTGATTGGTGCGTCACTTCAGACGGTGAATTGCAGATAGGAAAAGAAGAAGAAGAGCAGCACTTCGAATATCGATACAGCAGAGATTCAACATCCTGGCCATGGCGTACATACTATGAGCAGATAAACAAAATCACATTTGTTGGAAAAGTATATGGTAATGGAAGCATGGCCCAAATGTTCCGTGGGTCTGACAGCAGTGGGCGTAAAACGAATTATCTTAAATCGATCGATCTAAGGAAATTTGACACGTCAAATGTAACCAATATGTTCTGCATGTTTATCGGGAATTCGGCTCTTTCTGAAATTGATTTGTCGGGATTTAAAACTAACAAGGTTACAGATATGAGAAGCATGTTTGCAGACTGCTCATCATTACCAAGAACACTGGATTTGACATCTTTTGAGACGTCTAATCTGGTATCAATAGATAATATGTTCAGTGGCGCCGGGATGTTTGATTTTGTTGACTTATCCTCCTTTGATACATCAAAATTGAGTAATGTCTACAACTGGGCGCCGTATACACATGCAATCAAGCTTGGTGAGAAATGGACTAAATGGCCAAGGGGAACTTATTCTGCGCTAAACAATGCGCCTAGTTATGCAAGTACAGGCAAGTGGATAAGAGAGGATGGGAGCATTGGGGCAAAGACTCCTGAAGAACTGCAAAGAGATTATGTTAAAGACCCTGCTGGCTATGCCGGTGTATGGGTTTGGGATGAAAGAATCTTTGATATCTATTTGTTAGCTTCAGAGGATGTTACCGCAGATTATGAGCTTTATCAGGTGAAGTACAGCGAATTGCTTGATTTCCGCATTCCCGAATATAGCTTTGGTGAACCTTCTAATTTTGGAGGATGGGTGCCCAAGCTCAGGAATATTAATCCGGATTATAATAGAGACATTTTGTATGACGGATCTCAGAGCCTTGGTAATTATACTACCGGTTATTATAATTCCGGCACTCAATTCTACAGCAACTATATTGCAAAACCGGGAGATTACCTTGCTGATGCATTTATTTATAGACAGCCAGAGTTGCCGGACGATGATTCGCAAAGAAGAGTATTAGGTCAATTATTCGTCAGCGGTTATACCGATGGAACTAGTGTTGCATTTTGTGCGACGCAACCTTTTGTAATGCAGTATACATCTGATTCTGAGGGCGCCAACGTATATGAAAGAAGTGACTTTATTATGCCATCAGAATTAGATGATTATATGCTGAGTGAATACCAATATGATAGTAGACCAATTCTAGGATGGATGTTGGTTGATCCAACGCCGGAGAATAATAACTTTTATAACTACAGAGGTAAACTGTTCAATGAAGGTGTTAAACTTTCTGATATAGAAGGCGGATATGAGAGGTACCTATCGAAAACCATGAAAGGGTTAGCAATCCGAGAATACACCTTTGCTCCGGTATTCCTAACATCCTATCAGGTTGATTTCGATCCGGGTGTAGGCTCTGGTTCCATGGAATCATTGGTTGATCAGCCTGTTGATGAAGATGTGACAATTCCTGAGCCCACATTCTACTACTTCAACCACCATATTGTTGGATGGGTTGATGAGGATGGAAATAAATTTGATGCTACAACCATACCGGCTAAAACGGTAAAGAAGCAGAAGATAACTCTAACTGCTGTTTGGGAGCCGGACGACAATTCCATCAATATGAAAAACGGTGAGTTTGAGTTCACGCTGAAATCAAACGAGAGGGCAATATTCGATAATATTCCGGCAGGAACGGCTTATGAAGTTTGGGAAGAAACACCTGCAGGATGGGTTCTGGTTCAGAGCGTGGATACAACAGGTGAGATTAAGCCTCTGGAAACG
>CACXFN010000006.1 GCA_902766915.1 uncultured Eubacteriales bacterium | reverse complement strand
GATTTGTATACGACCTGCTCCGTAACATCCATTACGCTTTCCATGTTTCCGTATGCCATATAGCATTCCATGGATGTGAACTCAGGATTGTGGTTTCTGTCCATTCCTTCGTTACGGAACATCTTACCCATTTCATAAACACGATCCAGACCACCAACGATAAGCCTCTTCAGGAAGAGTTCGTTGGAGATTCTAAGCTTCATGTCCAAATCCAATGTATTGTGATGCGTATCAAATGGACGTGCATTAGCACCACCTGCGATGGTGGTCAAAATCGGAGTATCAACTTCCAGGAATCCATAGTCATCCTCCAGTACGCTCTTGATGGCTTTGATGATGCGAGCGCGCTTATAGAATGTATCGCGAACTTCCGGATTTACAATCAGGTCAACGTAGCGCTGACGATATCTGATATCCTGGTCAACCAGTCCCTTAAATTTATCCGGAAGAACCTGGATGGATTTGCTGAGAAGAACTAGTTTCACCACATGAATTGAGATTTCATCTGTCTTAGTTTTGAAAACCTTACCCTGGATACCGACGATGTCGCCAATGTCATAGGTCTTGAACCATTTGTATTCTTCTTCGCCGATGTCGTCACGTTTTACATAGCACTGGATTCTTCCCTGCTTATCCTGCATATCAAAGAATGCCGCTTTACCCATGATACGCTTGGTCATGATACGACCGGCCATGGATACTTCCTGATCTTCCATCGCTATAAAGTTTTCTTTAATGTCAACACTGTGAGCAGTTACATCCCATGTCTCATTTAGGAACGGGTCGCGACCGGCTGCTCTTAGTTCTGCCAGCTTTTCTCTACGAATCCTTCTTTGTTCGCTTAGAGTTTCCTCCGGGATTAGCTCATCCATTGTTTGAACTTCTTCACTTACTGCATCCTGCATGTTTTCCATGTTTTCGTTATCCATTTTTCTTTCCTTTTAATACATACACTTTACGCGGTTCTGGATATCTCCAGGATTTCCAAGCGAATCGGTTTGCCGCCCGGAACCGCTACTTCTACTTTATCTCCAACCTTACTTCCAACCAAGGCTTTTCCAACGGATGATTCCACAGACACTTTGATTGGATCAGAGAATGGATCAATTTCTGTTACGTCTACAATACTGTAGCTTTCAACAACTTTTGTTTTAGTTTCCTTGACCTTGGCTGTGAGGCCCAGGCTCACGTGATCTAATGTCAGATCTTCATCTTTGATGATTGTGGCAGTTCTCAGACGCTCGCTGAGTTTGAGAATTCTTTCTTCCAGCTTTGCCTGTTCTTCCTTTGCCACGTCATATTCAGCGTTTTCGGACAAATCTCCGAATGCACGGGCTTCTTTCAGCCTTTCTGCAATTTCCGGACGCTGTGAAATTAATTCATCTCTTTCCCTTTTCAGTTTGTTATAACTATCTTGGGTCATTACGTTTTCTGTAGGCATTTTCCTTTAACTCCTTTAACCATTTATTTATAACAATAGTCTTCTTTCGTTTCTATTATCCGGTAAAACCATTGGATTTATGTCGTAGCATTATACAGTAGAAATGTTGATTTGTCAATGTTTTCAGCTTGTGCCGATCGCTTTTTCTCCTACTTATTTAACTCTTCTTTACTTCAAATTTAACGTTTTCTGAGCCAGTCAGGAATACCAAGGATCCATAATTCACATCGAATTCCAATATATCGCCGGGTTTAATGGATTGTCCTCCATCTATTGCATCCTGCACGTCCAGAATCATATGATCACTGGATCCACCCATGATTTCGATTCCGGGCATCTTAGGAAACACATCGTTAAAATCCCCTAAATCAACTCTTCCTACACCTAAAAGTGCCCGCGTTCTCATTCCCCTGTCTTCGTAGTAAGGCTTATGCCCAAAGGCATCAACGTTAATCTCACCTTGGGGATAGCTTGGTTTTAGTTTTACTTCCAATACCTCTGCCATCAAGGTGAAGACATTTTGATTCATGGGTTTGGTACTATGTCCATGAAATATTTCGTTATCTCTGGCATGGAGGATGTTTTCACCTAGCCTCAGATGGTTTACGCGTTCTGGCATATCCCCATCTGTAATCCTGGTATAGCTGGTGCTTGCGCCACCTGAAATAATCTCTAGCCTTCGTCCAATTCTTTCTTCCACGGCTTCTGCCACATGCACCAATTCCTCCGTCTTCTCCGCAGTAGGAACCAATGCGCCGTAGCAACCCAAGTTAGTTCCTACACCTGTCAAGTGCAGCCCCGGCATTTCCTTCTCCACCAATTCCGCCACACGTACCAATTCATCTTTATCCCAAAATCCTTCTCTAAGGTCACCCAAATCAGCCATCAAGATTACTCTATGGGGCTTCCATTGTTCCAAAGAGTTCAGCTCTTCCAGCTTCGATTTTTTTATGAGGGATGCTTCATTCAAAGATTGAAGTACGCTGACTTCACTGTTTAGAGACATGTCTGCTATTTCTACAACCTCATCGATTTCCGTTAGCATTGGTACGCGAATCAACGTGAGGCCTCTATTCCAACCAAGATCTTTCGCGCGGTGAAGTTGTTCCAATCTGGAACTGGCCAATTCCTGAAGATCGCTTTCTATATATGCCGGCAAAAACTCGTTTATTCCGTTAAAACCCTTGATAACTCCGGCTACTTGTATACCAACAGCCCCGCATTCTCTAATGGCGGTGTTTATATTTTCTTTTAGTTTTTCTATATCGACTATTAGTTTCGGGTATCTTTCCATCTGTTCTTTCTCTTTACTATCTTTTTTGTTTACTGGAATGCTCCTTAAAAATCTTTTTTATCTCCGACGAATCGATCCCTTGTCTTTCCGGTTATAAAGAGATATCCATCTTCGTTAATATGACCCAGATCTCCTGAATGCAACCAACCGTCTGGGTTAACAGGTTCTGCAATGCATCCACCGGCCAAACACAGTTCACCATTTCCTGATAGATCCTTGTCGATAAATTTGATGCCGAGACAAGGAACCATATGTCCAACCGAACCTGCATTCATTGCTAAATGAGTTTTCCTGTCTCCTTTGCTCATGAAACCCGGAAGTGGTATTTCGGGAAGAGGGAGTCGTCTTCCTCGCTTTATATATATTGCAATAGGCACTGCACTTTCAGGAAGTCCATAATATCTAAACCCTGTCTTCCTTATGCTTGCTTGTAATTCATCCTCTGTAAGAGCCAGATCCACACCACATCCCATATAAAATGGCAGCAAAGTTCCAAGGAAGAATTCCGCAATCTTGATTTGGTTTTCTGAGGTTTTTTTCTCTTCCTTATTGCCTTCCTCTTCACCTATGCCTACTGGTGATTCGGCAGGGAGTCTGCCTGGCAAACCATAATACGGCCCCGATGTCCCCGGGGCATCAAGCATTGCTGCCACCGGAATTAATCCCTCACAGAAGCTGCTGTGCGTAAATGTTATACCATCGCTCTTTTCCGGATTATATATTTCAATTATTTTATCCGAACCCAGAACCTCATTATCTACGTATTGTCTGTCGCCTTGGGCAAGTTGGTTTTTACCCTCATCTATATATTTGCGTATGGATTGATCATTATCTTCCTCTACAATCAATGCCGTTCCAAGGCCACAGGTAACTGCAAAGAAAAGCACCAGGTTCTCATAATCCAGCCTACCTTCCTTAGAATGTATTTTTACATTCTTACCCTTGAATCCATTATTTATCAGTGCTGTTCCCAATCCATTAACATCCGCAAGGAATTGTTTGTATGATATATCTCCGCCTTCCAAACCTGTGTTTCTAAAGGCTATTTCATCGCCATACTTTTCTGCACAGGCTTTAATTAATTCCTTTAAGTCCGTTACAATAGGTAAGGCGTTTCCATCAAGGAGGTTTTTATTCATATATGCGGGATCCTCAGATGACTTTATCTCCTTAACCATCTCTTGGATTTGCTGTACTTCTTCCGCTTTAATTTCTCTGTAGCTTAAGCTTCCTACAGCGTCCTCTCCCTCAACAAAGTTTCCATAGCGCTTTATTTTTCCCGTGGTGGTCATTTCAAAGTCTTTTTCCCTAATATTAACGCGCTTTATAGCCTTATAGGGAGGCATCGTGTCATTCACCTTATCCACCAATTCCTTATAGAAATGGTAGATTTCACTGGAGTCCATTTCACCATAACGTTCTTTCAAGAGAGAGAAGTTCGGCTGAATATCCGCGGTTACCGCAACATTACCAATCCGCTTATCTGTGACACCATGAACCAGCACTTCCTTCACTAGTTCGTTTTGTTTAAGTACTTCTTCTATTTCCTCCGGGAAGATGTTCTTTCCTCCCTTTGTTACTATTACGGTTTTCTTTCTTCCCGTTACATATAGGAAGCCGTTTTCATCCATATATCCCAGGTCGCCTGTATAGAGCCAACCGTCCCGCAGAACTTCTGCAGTTGCTTCAGGGTCTTCGTAATAGCCCAACATAACCGAAGGACTCTTTACAACAATTTCACCCACACCATCCGTATCAGGATTATCTATCCTAACTGTAGTTCCGTGCATAGGACGACCGACTGATTCTGCTATGCTGTAGTTGTTTTGGTTAACAGCAATAATTGGAGAGCATTCAGTCATACCGTAACCCTGCATCATAGGGATTCCCATGGCTTCAAAGTCTTTAATGACCTGGGGATCAATTGCTGCTCCTCCTGCAATGAATTGTTTCATCTCGCCGCCCAAGGCTTCATGGATGGATTTAAACATCCTCTTTACGATGGGAGGATTATTATAGAGTTTTAGCCTGCGAGATAGTTCTATGGCATTTCTAAGCTTTTCTCCCTGGCCACTTGACTCTGCCTGCTTCATCATTCCCTTATAGATTTTTTCAAATACCAAAGGAACTCCAACCATACAATTGGCATGAAGCTCATTCATGTTCTTGGAAATGTATTTGATTCCTTCGCAGATAGCCAGCGTTTTTCCCTGATAAAAAGTGGTCCAATCCACACAAGTATTTTCAAATGTGTGGTGAGTAGGAAGAATCGAAAGAATAATGAAATTATCCCCCAGCTTTTCTCTGCGGCTCATGTTAACCACATTGCTGGCGATATTCTTATGGGACAGCATTACCCCTTTAGCCTTTCCTGTAGTTCCTGAAGTGAAGAGAAGCGCTGCCATTTGATTGGGATCGATTTCAGCGTCGATAAAGTTTCTCTCCCCTTGATGAACTAAGTCGGCACCCTCTGCAACAAGAGATCTAAGGCTCATGATTCTATTCCCTGTCGCTCCGCTTCCGCCTTGATCATTATCCGGATCGCCATCAGCAGCTAATGCCTTGTGCCTTAGTTCATCCATCGATATGAAGTATTCGATAGTTCCGGGATTGTTAAAGAGCTGCTTAACTGCCTTTTCCATTTTTTTGGAGTAAACTATAGCGGAAGCCCCTGACCTATTGATTAAGGTAACCACTTCCTCTGGTGGCAGGTTTTTATCAAGGGGTACTATTACCCCGGTTCCGCAAACGGTTGCATAATAAGTGAGAAACCAGTAATAACTGGTCTCACCTATAAGCGCTATTTTCTTGTTTCGAAGTCCCATATCTATGAAGCGAGTTCCCAGGGCATCCATATCAGCTTTAACCTGGCTGTATTTTATTCCTACGAATTTTCCCTCAGTCTTATCTTTATATAGATATGCATCTACTTCAGGAAACAATTCGCAACTGGAATTAATAATGTCTCTAAGGTCTGTAACTTCACGGACAGGGTAATCTATACCGTCATACCGTTTGCTGTTCATATATCCTCTTATTTAAGTACTATTTTATGGAATTTCTTTTTGCCCTTCTGAAGGAGGAGAACTCCATCCTGGAAGTCGGCTGCTGTTATGAACTTCTTTACATCCGTAACCTTTTCTCCGTTTACAGATACTCCGCCCTGCTCGATGGTTCTTCTGGCGTCGCCGTTGGACTCTGCCAGTTTGAGCTCAGCCAGGAGACTTATTAATCCTTTTCCTTCTCCATCAAAATCAGCGGCACCCATCTCTGTGGACGGAATGTCTGCAGCAGCTGCGCCACCGCTGAATGCGGAGCGGGATGCTTCCAAGGCCTTGGTTGCTTCTTCTTCGCCGTGAACCAGCTTGGTAATTTCGAATGCCAGAATCTCCTTCGCCTTATTGATTTCTGCGCCTTCCAGTGCGGAGAGTCTTTCCACTTCTTCCATAGGAAGGAAGGTCAGCATACGGAGGCATTTGTTGACATCGGCGTCACCAACGTTTCTCCAGTACTGGAAGAACTCGTATGGGCTTACTCTGTCGGCGTCAAGCCACAACGCACCTTTCTGAGTCTTACCCATCTTCTTACCCTCGCTGGTTGTGAGGAGGGAGAAGGTCATGCCGTAGACTTCTTTCTGGATGGTCTTTCTGGTTAGGTCGACTCCGCCTATGATGTTGGACCACTGGTCATCTCCACCGAATTGGATCTTTACATCAAAGTCACGAGCCATAACCATGAAGTCATAGCTCTGCATGAGCATGTAGCTGAATTCGAAGAATGTGAGACCGGATTCTCTCTCCATTCTTTGTTTGAATGCTTCCGAACGGAGCATGGTGTTTACATTGAACTTGGATCCGATTTCTCTGACGAATTCGATCCAGTTGAGCGGTCTGATCCACTCGCCGTTATTTACGGAAACGGCCTTTCCGGGTTCCGGTTCTTTGTTCTGGTGGCCCGGTTCGTAGACTCCGCCGTTACCCTCGTATTTCCACTCGTCGTCGAATTCGATGAAGCGCTCGAATAGCTTCTTGAACTGCGCGCAGTTATAGTCGATGGTTTCAACGTCCATCAGCTGACGCATGTCGGTTCTGCCCGAAGGGTCACCAACCATTCCGGTTCCGCCGCCCAGGAGAACTACCGGGGTATGTCCAAACTTCTGCATGTAAATCATGATGAT
>CACXFN010000005.1 GCA_902766915.1 uncultured Eubacteriales bacterium | reverse complement strand
GGCTAACCGTCTATCGGTCACCTTTTATTGCCATAATGATAATATCTGTTGCATCTATTGTCAACTATTATTATCTGGCTCCATAATGCACATATTATCTGGCTTCAGAAATACGTTACAGCATGTGAGCGATGATTTCTTCGCGGCACCCCGGTAGCATGAGTATAGGTGGTATATCAAAGACAGTTTTGCATCCAACGTCACCGTCCTCGTTCATGCGATAAGCGGCTCGAGCGCATGCTGTTAGCATGCTTCCGGTGAAGCACGGGTTTGATTCCAGATCAAGTTTAAACTCAATAGTGTTAGCATATTCCTTATCTAGTCCGGTCTTACCACTCCTTAATACACTACCACCGTGAGGGAGCCCGGCGTGTTCGGAAGCCAATTCTTCTGCGGAAATGAATGTCACGGTGGTGTCATAGTCGGCAAAATAGTTTGGCATTGTTTTTATCTCGTTTTCTATTCGAGCCAGATCGGCACCATCTTCTGTAACTACATAGCATTCTCTAAGATGTTTTTCACGAGTGGTTAAATCAGGTGTTTCACCTGAGCGAACCCTATCCATAGCGGCTTGAATGGGAACGGTGTATTGCCGTGCATCCAGAACACCTTCAATTCTTCGAATAGCATCGGAGTGCCCTTGGCTTACTCCGCGTCCCCAGAATGTGTAATCTGAACCATTAGGCAAAGCCGCATTGGCGTACAATCTCGCCAATGAGAATAGCCCTGGATCCCATCCGGTGGATATTACTGCTGTTTTTCCGGCAGGGATTGCGGCCATTTCAACAGCATTCAAGTGCTCAGGGATATTCGCATGAGTATCAAAGCTATCAACCACGTTATAAATGCTCGCCAATTGAGGCGTCATAGTTGGCAGATCCGTTGCACTTCCTGCACAAATAATGAGTACGTCGATATCTGGAATATGATTTTCGATTTTTTCATTCAAATCATTTTCGGCAGATAAAAGTATATCGTAAGGATACACAGCTACACCTGTTAATGTGGTTACACTATCAGGATTGCGACGACTGAATACGCCTACTAACTCCATGTCTGGCGAATTCGTAACCGCAGCCTCAACCCCGCGGCCCAAATTGCCATATCCAACAATTCCAATTCTTATTCTATTATTCATACATAAATCCTTTTACTATTACCATCTTTAAAACGCATTAATAACAAATGCCTGTTACTTGCTAATTATCGACTTCATATCATATAGTCCGGGGGATTGAGATACCAGGAATCGAGCGGCGTCGATAGCTCCGTCGGCAAAGAGGCCTCTGTCGTGGGCTTCATGTTTAAGTGTAATGCTTTGGGTGTCGGTACTTATTATTACTTCATGGATACCAACGATATTGCCGCGTCGAACAGAGCTAATTCCGATTTCGTTTTGCTCGCGCTTACACATACCGCTTCTGCCTACATTTTCCGAAAGCTCTGGCCTGGATTCTTTAGCTGCATTGGCAAGCAAAATAGCGGTTCCGCTGGGTGCGTCAACCTTCCTTACATGGTGTGTTTCTATAATCTCAACATCTGCTGTGGGAAATGCTGCCACCGCTTGTCTGACCAAATCCGCCAGTAGTGCAACCCCCAGAGACATGTTGCCTGAATAAAAAATGGGAATGGTCTCAGCTGATTCGGAAATCAATTTTCGCTGATCATCGCTTTGTCCTGTTGTGGCAATGAGCAAAGGAATCCTATTATCCGTTGCGAATTCCAGCAAATTCTCAGTTCCGGCTGCATTGGAAAAATCGATGATTATATTAGAAGTTGATTGTGTATCAACGCTGTCAACATCAGTGTCGACCTTCTTTGTTATATCCGAAAGTGATTCTTGAAGTTCTACCAGCGAACAAAACTCCGAGGGGCCTTTACCTTCATTATCAAAAGCCGCATCGACCAATGCTGCAATTTGCATATCTTCCTGCTCTTCGATTTTGCTTTTTAGTATTCTGCCCATATGTCCCAGGGCACCGTTTATTATCACATTAATCATTTCGCTATACACCTATTCCAACATTTCGCTATACACCTAATCCAATATTACGCATGGCGTTTAGTAAGCGTTCCTCATTAGCGGGCTCCATTGGATAGAGGGGGGATCTCAAATAATTATCGCACCAACCCATATGAGCCATTGCACATTTTGCAGGAATAGGATTGGTCTCGCAGAATAGGGCTTTTACCAACTCCATGTACTTAAGCTGCATCTGGCATGCAGTTTCTCTATCTCCGTTAATATAAGCCATGACTAATTCATGGGTCTCCTTTGGAAGCAAATTTGAAAGAACGGAAACGACACCAAGTCCACCAACAGAAAGAATAGGTACAATCTGATCATCGTTTCCTGAATATAAATCAAGGTCATCGCCGACCTTGGCCTTGGTTTCAACTATTTTGGCTATATCGCTGTTTGCTTCTTTGATTGCAACAATATTAGGATGTTTGGAAAGGGCTAAATATGTGTCCGGTTCAATGTTCACGCCGGTACGGGAAGGGACATTGTAAAGCATCACCGGGATGTTGAGTGCATCTGCGTATTCAGTGAACATCTTGATGAGGCCGCCTTGGGTGGTTTTGTTGTAGTATGGTGTCACCAAAAGCACTCCGGATGCTCCGCTTTTTTCTGCAGACTGAGAAAGCTGAATTCCGTAAGCAGTATCGTTGCTTCCGGTCCCTCCGATCCAAGGAATGCGGCCGTTGATTCTTTGGCCGGCGAACTCCATGAGTTCTTTATGTTCCTGGTCGGAAAGCGTTGCACCTTCACCTGTGGTTCCAGCAATAATTAGGGCATCGATACCTTCTTCGATTTGCCAGTCGATTAGATTTCCGAACTGCTCATAATTGATGCTTCCATCCTGATTGAATGGAGTAATGAGAGCAGTTGCCGCTCCAATAAATAAATGATTTGCCATTTCCTTTTCCTCCTAACAATGACTACTTTTTTAAATGTAATCGAGTGAGGCCAAAGAATTGACAAATCAAAATGACAACAAGCATAATGAAAAAATAATGCCGACTCCTTGGTCGGCTATCAATTGAAGAGGTGAGGCATAACCCGACAAACTTGCAGATGCTGAGCAAAACGCAAACGCAAAAACGGACGTCGGCCATGTGCCTAAAACCTCATCAAGGATAGCTCTCCGCAAATTTTTGTCTTCTTTGCGACAGTCGCAGAGATATTATCCCTACGCCCGACATCACCCCAGTGCAGTGGAGATCAGCCTCGGCGCCCACCCCTTTCGCAATATCCCGTCACGGTCCTGCATGACCTGGGAAATGCTATTCTTGATAAGGCGCAACCTCTATCTCGATTAGCATTCATAATACACCTGCAAATCATCTTTGTCAATACGTTAAAGTGATAACGTAGGGAAGCGATAAAGCGGAAAAGTGATAAAGCGGGTAAGTGCTGTGATGTATGTTGCGAAACAACTATGTAGCTTGTCTCCAAAGGGAGACAAGCTTCCTAATGCGCGGGTTTATTTGATCCAGGGGTATCTGGTTGAAATAAAACAGCAAGTATTTTCTTTTATCTTTTATCGGAGAAGTATCAACCGATTTCTTCCTTTTCGACATTTCTATTTCCATACTGCGATCAAAGGGGACTATGTGTAGCCCCAGGGTTTCTCCATCCAGGCATAGATCTTCCGCATTTTTTTTACTGTCCACAATCAAGGTCATGTTAATGCCGGAACGTGTATTGGTTGTCTCTATCAGTTTGCTTCCGTATTTTTCAAATGCACTTATACAGGCCTCCAGCTTCTGTGCATATAAACTGCGCATCTTTCGGATATTGGTGTAGTAGTAACCATCTTCCATAAAGAGAGCCAGGGTGAGTTGCTCAGACTTAGAGCATGTTTGAGTGTAGTCGCTCTTTATGGTGGTAAAGATATCTGCCATAGGTGGTGGCAGAATCATATAGCTGATTTTTATTGCAGGGAAAAGGGTAGAACTGAATGAACCTAGATATACCACGGAATCGTGTTCGTCCAGGCCCTGAAGGGCAGGCACCGGTTTGCCGTAGTATCTTAGTTCGCTGTCGTAATCATCTTCTAAAATGATGCTGCCGTTAAGTGCTGCCCATTCCAAAAGTCTGTATCTCGCACCAATTGGCATTACAGATCCGGTGGGGAATTGATTGGCGGGGCTTACATAAACTACGGTGGGAATGTTCACTGGAAGCTTGTCTATCATGATACCGGTTTCTGTAACAGGTATTTTAGCCAAACCAAAACCGCGATCTCTAAATATATTCTGGATAGGTGAGTATCCCGGATCCTCGGTACAGAACAAATCTATATTCATCTTTGTAAGAATTCTCGCAAGGTGAGAAGTGAGTTGCTGTGTTCCAGCTCCTATTACAACCTGATCCGGGCTTGCAGCAACGCCTCGGGATGAGTAGAGGTATTTACAAATCTCGAATCGCAGGGCGGCTTCTCCCTGGACATCACTCTCGAAGAGAAGCATGTCAGCATATTCCGTCAGTACCCTGGAACTACATTTTTTCCATTTGGCAAAATCAAAGGTGTCAGGATCCTGAAGGTATTTCCCTCTATCAAATGTATAGTCATCCATTTCAGGCTTTTCCTTTGCATCAATGTCTCGAGCAGTTACAGCAGTAGTTGGGATTTCTGCCACGTAGTACCCGGACTGAGGCTTGCTGGTTATATAACCCTCTGTCAAAAGTTGTTCATAGGCTTGTCCGGTTGTGGTGATGGAAAGACCTGTGTCCGTAGCAATCTGGCGAAGGCTGGGGAGCTTTTCTCCAATGGCTAAATTACCCTCTAAAATCTCGTTCTTTATATGTCTATATAACTGTATATATAAAGGGGTGCTATTTTTGTTATTATTTTGATACACAAAAGGCTTCATATAGGTAATTCTCCATAACTGTATACTGTTATTAATAAATAATTGCATATTTTAATAAATACACTTTTATGCTAAGATTATATCGATAAAAACAAAAAACGTCAACTTACGTAAACGTAGATGCCGACTAAATGCAGGAATGTAAATAGATTTATTGACGAAAGCCTAACATATTGATGGAATGTGGAGTTCATATGAGTGAGCCGAAAAAAGAGGTTAAAAAAATGAATGACAGAACCAGCAAAGTAGTCTTGACGGGAATAATGACGAGCTTGATTTTGGTATCCACCATGATTTTTAGAATTCATATTCCCTTTACACAGGGTTATGTTCATTTAGGGGACGCAGCAATTTTTATTGCGGTTCTAATTGTTGGGAAGAAGTATGGAACCTTCGCTTCAGGTGTTGGTTCGGCCTTGGCGGATTTGTTTAGCGGATATGCATACTACGCTCCCTGGACCTTTGCTGTGAAAGCCTTGATGGCTTTTGTTGTAGGTGCGGCATTGGAGCATTATGAGAAAAAAATGCACGAGGAAAAGAACCGAGAAAAGGGCAACTCTAAAGTGCATCAAGGGGAGAGCCCATGGCTAAACTCAAAGGGACGAATTCCAACGCTTGAATTGCTTGCAATGTTCTTCGGTGGAGTGGAGATGTGTGTTGGTTATTATATTTCAGCCAGCCTTATGCACGGAAATTGGTATACACCACTTTTCTCAATCCCCGGGAATATCGCACAGTTTATTGTGGGCATGGTTATAGCAATTGCATTAGCCTCTGCATTGTATAAGACACCTGCCAGAAAATATTTTGCAATCAAATGAGTGACATTATTAAAATTGAAAACTTAATATTCGAATACTCTTCCGACGATGAAGAGTCATCGCCAAAGCGTGCCATCAAGAACATCAGCCTGAATATTAAAACAGGAAGCTTTACTGCCATCATTGGGCAGAACGGTTCAGGAAAATCAACCTTGGCAAAAAATCTAAATGGACTACTCCTCCCCACGGGGGGAGCTGTTTACGTTAAGGGATGGAATACTATGGATGAGGAACATATATGGGATATCAGACAAACTGCAGGTATGGTATTCCAGAATCCTGACAACCAATTGGTTTCTTCCATAGTTGAAGATGATGTTGCATTTGGTCCTGAGAACCTGGGGATGGATCCTGAAATCATCAGAGAGCGAGTTGATCAGGCGCTGGAAGATGTACGCATGGGTCAATATAAACGCAAGGCTCCACATCTTCTTTCCGGAGGTCAGAAGCAAAGAATTGCAATTGCCGGAACAATTGCAATGAAGCCGGACTGCATTATCTTTGATGAACCTACAGCCATGCTTGATCCGGCGGGTCGCGGGGACATAATGGAAATCATTCATGAACTTCATAATGAGGGTATTACCGTTATTCTCATTACCCACTTCATGGAAGAAGCGGTTCAGGCGGATAGGGTGATAATACTCAATCAAGGTGAGATACTTTTGGATGGAAAACCGGAAGATGTATTCTCCCAGGTAGAGACCATACGAGGGGCAAGCCTGGAGGTTCCCATGGTGATAGAGATTGCTGATTACCTGAGAGCAAAAGGAATTAGTGTTCCACAGGGAATTGTAACAAGCGAAGCACTGATTGAATATGTGTGCGGGCATTGAATTAATCACTGTTTAGATCTGTTTTAGATACGTTTTAGAATTGTTTTAGATTTATTAATGTGTAAGGAACTTTAAACCAACAAATGTCAATCGAAGTAAGAAACTTATCCCATATATATAGCCCGGGTATGCCCGATGAACACGTGGCCCTAAAAGACATTAACTTTGATATTTACGATAGTGAAATCGTTGCAGTTATTGGTCATACCGGATCAGGCAAATCAACACTTTTGCAGCATCTTAACGGTCTGTTAAAAGCCACCACCGGAACCATTAAAATCGGGGAGGTGGATATCACTGCGCCAGGAGTTGTAATGCGAGACATTAGGAGACGAGTTGGACTTGTATTTCAGTATCCGGAATATCAGCTATTTGAAGAAACTGTAGCGAAGGACGTAGCCTTTGGCCCAAAGAACCTGGGTCTTTCGGAGGATGAAATTGAAAACCGAGTTAAGGAAGCCATAGAGCTTGTGGGGCTTGATTATGATGAAATTAAAGATAGGTCACCCTTTGAATTATCCGGAGGTCAGAAGAGAAGAGTTGCTATTGCAGGTGTAATTGCGATGAAGCCGCAGGTCCTGATTTTGGACGAGCCTACTGCAGGACTTGATCCGGGAGCACATAAGGAAATCCTCAGGATGATCAGAAAGATACATGGTAGGGAAAACAACATCATTATTTTTGTTAGTCATAATATGGCTGATGTGGCCGAACTGGCAAATAGGATTTTAGTTATGGACCAGGGGCAATTGCTGATGGATGGCACTCCGAAAGAGGTATTCAGTCAAAGAGAAAAGCTGGAGAGTATAGGTCTTTCGATTCCTCCCGTAACAAAGCTGATGGAAGATATGCG
>CACXFN010000004.1 GCA_902766915.1 uncultured Eubacteriales bacterium | reverse complement strand
TTGTCATTTTGTGACCTTAGACACCAAGGGGAACGCAGGCTTTATCTATGCAGATGATTCTGCAATTAACATGGGTAAACTGGGAAAGACCTTTGCTCTTTTGTTCGTGCTTCTAGGGGCATTGGTGATTTACGCAACGGTAGGAAGAATAATAGATGAACAAAGGACTCTGGTTGGAACCCAGAAGGCGTTAGGTTTCTTTAGCAGTGAGGTGTTTAAGAAGCACCTTGCTTTTGGTGTTGTGGCCACATGCATTGGAATTGTTTTGGGTGTGGTGGCGGGACGTTTTCTGGTGGAGAACGTCGTGCTTTCTGCAAATGAACAATTCTTTGTAATGGGGACTTTACCGCGTATAATCCGATGGAAAATGGTGGGTATAAGCATGGCTTTAGGAATCATCCTTTCCGGCTTTGCTGTGTTCTGGGCTTGCTCGCATTTACTGAAGGAATCAGCAAGGGATTTAATGCAACCTCCGGCGCCAAAAGGCCGAAAAAAAGCTGAAAAAAATAAGGGGCATGGTTCTATCTATTCTCGTCTGATAGTAAGAAATATGCTGACAGATTGGAGAAGAGTCCTTATAACCATGGCGTCTGTGGCAGGATGTTGCGTACTTTTAGTCATAGGATTTACCCTAAAGGCAGGTATACTGGGTGCAATAGAAAATCAATATGGAAATATAATAGTTTTCAAGGATAGAATCTCCTATGATGCAGAAAGCTTTGAGTCGGCAGAAGCGGATATTGAAAGGGTGCTTAAATCCGCAGGTGTAGATTATACTAAAATCACATCCAGGTACCATAATCTATCTTCCCCCGAGGGGCTAACTACAGCGGAATTCTTGGTAGTGGATAAGGATAGGATTGATGACTTTTATCATATTCGTGATATAAACACAAAAGAAATATTACCTTTGCCGGATGAAGGAATTGTAATTACCCGAAGAATATCTGAAGTCTATGGACTGTCCCTTGGAGATAATGTTACAATTTACAATAGCAATATGGATCCATATGAAACCAAGGTATCAGGAATCTTTGAATACTATATGGGTAAAGTAATATTCCTATCCGAAGAAGCATATACGAATATTTTTGGCGAGGAGGCAGTCAGCAATGCATTTTTGACCAATGGGGACTATTCTTCGGCTGATATGCAGAACAAATTATTCGGGATAAATGGTTTCGAATCCTTTGAGAGTATAGCAGATGATCAAAAAAGGTTTATGGACTCAACGGCTGCCCTTCAGTCGATAACATTCCTTTTGATTCTTGCTGCTGGAATGATGGCTTATTTTGTTTTACTTAACCTGATTAATATGTATCTAAATCAGAAAAAGAATGAACTAACTATCATGAGGGTGAATGGATTCACCACCAAGGAAGTGATTAAATATGTCGCAGGTGAGAGCGTTTTAACCACATGTCTTGGAATTGTAATAGGGTTATTAATTGGATCGGTGCTGGGATATTTGATTATTAGATCCTTGGAACAGGTTCAGTTTGGCTTAATGAGAGATATTGATTTCAACGCGTGGTTATACTCTGCGATACTTACTGGAGTATTCGCTTTTGCTATTAATGTCATAGCACTTAGGAAGGTGAAATACCTTAAGCTAAGTGATATTGCATAATAGTAAGCAGGTGATGGCTTTTTTGTGAAAGGATTGTTTTTGGTAAATTGAAATCTTAAAAGGAGACTACCTATGTCGAGAAAATTTAGTGTAATTACATTTTTATTAGCGATTCTTGGAATCATACTTTCCCTTACGGCTATGGTTGCAACAAGAACTAACACCACAGATATTAGCGGTAATCAAAGTATTAGTGATAATCAAATTATCAGCGATAATCAAAGTGGAGATACTCAATATGTGCTATATCTGGGGACAAACGATAAGGACACCAATAATCCTGTCTTCTCACCTGAGGAATCCATGGAAAAGGCAAAGGAAATCCTGATTAAGAACTTCGGTGGTTATACCATTCAGGAAGCCAGTGGTGGTTGGATAGATGGGGACCAGGTATATCAGGAGTATACCTTGGTTATCTATTTAAGCGATACAAATATAGAGCAGGTTCATAAAGCCTGCGATGAACTAATAAAAGAGTTTAATCAGAGTTCGGTTCTGATACAGGCAAATGAAACAAGAACGGAATTCTATGCAGGATAATAGAATTGGGCCATATGGAAGGACTAATAAAAACAATTATCTATTTGGTATAAACTTTGGTATAATATGACCGAGTAGATGTTTCAGCAGAATTATGGAGACAGATATGCCGAACATAAGATCATTCGCGGCGTTGCGACCCGCACCGGAATACGTTGAGGATGTACATATTTATCATGGTGATGCAGGTGATGAAGCCCGATCCAGGGCAAGAGCCAATACTCACCCCAATAGCATTCTAAATGTTAGTAGGACGGATTTACTACTTGATTCGGAATTGGCAAAGGATGAGAACTTTGTTAGAAAAGAATCCAGGAAAAAACTCCAGGAGTTTCTGGATCGAGGTGTATTGATACGCGATGAAAAGGAGAGCATATATATTTATAGACTTTCCATGGCAAATCATAGCCAAACGGGAATAGTGGCCTGTGCAGATGTAAGGGATTACATTGAGGGGAATATAAAGAGGCATGAGCTCACTCGTGCTGATAAAATACATATTCAAGAAAAACTGATAAAACGTATTGGTGGAAATATGGAGCCGGTTTTATTGGTTTACGATTCTGAAGAAGAAGGGGCTAAGAAATTATCCAAGGCATTGGAAACCTGGACTATTTCCCATGACAGCACCTATGATTTCTTTGATGCCGGTGGGATAAGGCATGAATTGTGGGTTGTGGAAGATGATGCATTTATTGAATGTGTGTCCAATCAATTCGAGAATTTTGAATCCCTATATATTTGTGACGGACACCATCGCATTGCAGCTTCTGCTGAGTATTATGTGGCCAATGTGGATAAACTGGCTGATGGTTCCACAGACGAGGCAAGAGAAGCCAGACGAAAGGTTCGGGCAGAGAGGAGCCAATTTTTTATGGCCTCCATATTCCCATCTTCGGAGATGCTTATTCTAGACTATAACAGAGCGGTGAAGGATTTACATGGATTATCTGAAGAAGATTTTTTCCGAAAGTTAGAGGACGCCGGATTTGATGTAAAGGATATAGGCGTTGAGCCTGCATACCCTGAACACCATGGAGAATATACCATGGTTATGAATGATAGATGGTATAGACTGACTTACATAAAAGAAAGGGATATGACTGATCCGGTGGCAGGATTGGATGTGTCTCTTCTCCAAAATGTAGTCCTGAGAGACATTCTTGGAATCAAGGACCCGCAGCATGACAGCAGAATAACCTTTATTAGTGGAAACAAGGGGTTAGGCGCACTTCAGAATTCTACAAAAGCTGATGAGGGTGATATGAAGGTGGCCTTTGCTATTTCGCCGCCGGATATGCAGGATATTATGAGGGTGTCTGACACAGGACTAACCATGCCGCCTAAATCCACATTCTTTGAGCCTAAGCTTGTTAGTGGGCTCTTGATATATGAAATATAGTTGTAAATCTAATTAGGAGCAAAAGAGAATGAAAATCGTCCTTGAGCACCTTACTAAGCGTTACCCCAACCGCAATAAAAAAATTGGTGGCGAGGTGGTGGCGGTTAATGACTTCACCTTTGAAATTCCTGACGGAAAGCTTGTTGGATTATTGGGTCCTTCCGGATGTGGAAAGAGTACCACCCTAAATATGATCTGTGGTTTGGAAACTCCGACAGAAGGTAGAATTTTTTTTGGTGAGGATGAAGTGACCAATCTTCCTCCTGAAAGTCGCGGGGTGGGGATGGTGTTTCAAAGTTATGCCCTTTACCCCCATTTGACGGTTCGTCAGAATATAATCTTTCCCCTTCAAAATCTAAAGGGAGATCAGAAACTAACTAAGGAAGAGATGAACGCCAAAGCAGAAGAAGCTGCAAGGCTTGTTCAGATAGATGAGCTTATGGAGAGGAAGCCCTCGGAGCTTTCCGGTGGTCAGCAGCAGCGTGTGGCAATTGCCCGTGCCCTTGTGAAGCGTCCCAGGGTATTGCTGTTGGATGAGCCGCTTTCAAATCTTGATGCCAGATTAAGGTTACAAACCAGGGAAGAAATTCGTCGTATTCAGAGAGAAACCAGAATAACAACTGTCTTTGTAACCCACGATCAGGAAGAAGCAATGAGTATTTCGGATTCCATCGTGGTCATGAGTGCAGGAGAGGTGCAGCAGATTGGCTGGCCCCAGGATGTTTATGACAAACCTACCAATCTTTTTGTTGCGAAGTTCCTGGGAACACCCCCCATAAATGTTTTCCGTGGTCTTATTAAAGATGGCAATGTTTATATTGGGGATTCGCCGGTTATTAATTTATCCGCTCTTGGTATTGACCTATCATCGGAGAAGCATGGAGGAGTAAAAAGTGCTGGCAATAATGAAACAGCCGATAGTGAAACTGGCGATAATGAAACTGCCGATAATGAAACTATCGATAATGAAACTGCTGGTGGTATGGAAGTTTATATTGGAATTCGTCCGGAGGGATTTATTCCCGATGAGAATGGCCCACTGGTATGCAAAAGAATTGCTGTTCAGGTAATGGGTAGAGATACCAGCGTGGTTTGTTCGCATCCTGAATTTCAGGGGGAGGAGATTCGTGCTATTGTTGATAGTGAGACCAATGTGGATCCATATGCTGAATTCGTAAGCTTTTCCCTTAAGCCTTCTAAAACCCATCTCTTCTATAAGGATACTGAATTGCGTATGACTCCAAATGAAAATGTGGAGGGCGCCCATGAAGAAGAATAATCTAAAGGGCTGGTTGTATCTGATTCCTGCTATTATTTTCCTTGGCATATTCATGGTCTATCCTCTTTTTGATGTTCTTGTTTACTCATTTGAGGAAGGATACAATTCTGCTTCTCAAACCTTTAACGGAACAGGAACCTATAATTACGGCTATGTCTTAAGGGATCCGTATTTTCTTCAAGCTATTAAGAATACATTTATTTTGGTAATCATTACTGTGCCTCTATCTACAGGATTGGCACTTCTGATTTCATTGGGATTAAACTCCATAAAAAAGCTTAAGGAGTTTTTTCAAACAGTTTTCTTTTTGCCCTATGTGACAAATACCTTGGCTGTGGGATTGGTATTCATGATTCTTTTTAAGAAGACACCTTATTCCGATGGTTTTATCAATCTGTTAATCAATGCCTTCGGTGGGAATTCCGTGGATTTCATAGAAGGTCCTTATTGGGCGAAAATGTTGGTTATGTGTATTTACACCGTTTGGATTGTTCTGCCCTTTAAAATCTTGATTCTCACAAGCGCTTTGGCTTCCGTCAATCCGGATTACTACAAGGCCGCCAAGGTGGATGGGACTCCACCGGGAAGAATCTTTACCAAGATAACGCTGCCAATGATTTCTCCTATGATTTTCTATTTAGTAATTACAGGATTTATAGGGGCCTTTAAGGCCTATAGTGACGAGGTTGCCATCTTTGGAACCAACCTGAATGCTGCCGGTATGAATACAATAGTGGGATATGTGTATGACATGCTTTATGGCGATAGTGGAGGATATCCATCCTATGCTGCCGCAGCAGCCTTGATACTATTTGCAATTGTTTTAACTATCACGGTTATCAATCTATTAATGAGTAGAAAGAAAGTCCACTATTCATAGTGATTTAAGAGCTATTAACTAAAAGGTTTTATAAGTATAAAAAGCAAGTATAACAAGTATAATAAAGATGGAAGATAATCTAAATAAACAAGGTGCACAAATTAAGAGCCGTCAAAAGGTTAGAAAGACCATTACCTATATCTTCTTGGGGATATGGGCATTTGTGGTGCTCTTTCCATTTTATTGGATGATTCTTACATCCATAAAGACCTACGCTTCCTATAACGGAGAATACATACCGAAGCTATATACAACATCGCCAACAATCCAAAACTATTTCGATGCATTTACGACAGTATCTCTAGGGAAATACTTTACCAATACTCTTATCTTTACCATGATTACCACAGGGATAATGCTTGTTGTAATAACTTTGGCGGCCTTTGCTCTATCAAGGTTGGAGTTCAAAGGGAGAAGTCTGGTGTTCACCATCTTTTTATCCTTGATGATGATTCCAAATGAACTGGTTATCATAACTAACTTCGTGACAATTACGGATTGGGGACTTAGGAATACCTTCCTGGGACTCATATTGCCCTCCGTTACATCTATATTCTATATCTATCTTTTAAAAGAAAACTTCGAGCAGGTTCCGGACGAATTATATCGTGCGGCCAAAGTGGACGGAACTTCTGATTTAAAATATCTAACCAAGGTAATGATTCCCATCTGTAGGCCGACACTAATCACTGTTTGCATTTTAAAGGTGATTGAGTGTTGGAATGCCTATGTATGGCCCAGACTCATTACGGATGACGAGGCTTATTTCCTCGTTTCCAATGGCATTCAGGAGATAAGGGAAAATGGATTTGGTAGAGAAAATATTCCTGCTATGATGGCTGCAGTTGTGGTCATTTCTATACCCCTTATCATTCTCTTCCTGTTATTCCATAAGAAGATTATGGAAGGTGTATCCAGAGGAGGTACCAAAGGATGAGAAAGAGAAGCCTTTCATTAAAACCGATTCTAAAACCGCTTCTGATAATTGTTTTATTGGTATTGTTCTTCATTTCATTGCTAACCTCCTGTCATGGCTCAAGGGGTCTGGAGGAATTTAATGTGCCTGATGATTTTGATGTTAATAAGAATTATGAAATCACATTTTGGGCAAAGAATGATACAAATAAAAACCAGACTGCAATTTACGAAAAAGCCGTTCGGGATTTCCGTGAATACTATCCAAATATAGACGTTAAGATAAGATTCTATACCGATTACGGGAAAATTTATAATGATGTAATTACAAATATTGCAACCAATACCACGCCAAATGTTTGCATTACATATCCTGACCACATAGCCACATATATGACCGGACAGAATGTTGTAGTGCCATTGGATGATTTAATATCAAGTGAAACATTTGGTTTAGGGGGGAGCCAGGTAAAATTTGATGGTCCGAATCGGGATGAGATGGTGAATAAATTCATGGAGGAATGTAATCTGGGAGGAACTCAATATGCAATTCCTTACATGAGGTCCACAGAAATATGCTATGTGAATAGGAATATGGTGGAAGAGCTTGGTTATAAGCTCCCGGAAAAAGCATTGACCTGGGATTTTATTTTCGAAGTCTCTGAAGCGGCTATGAAAAAAGATGGAGATGGTAATTTTGTCATAAATGGACAAAAGGTTCTGATTCCTTTTATCTATAAGTCCACGGACAATATGATGATTCAAATGGTGAAGCAGAAGGGTTCCGGCTATTCGACTGAAAGCGGTGAGATTCTTATATTTAACGATACCACCAAGGATCTTCTGATGGAATTATCAAAGCATGGAAAGACCGGAGCGTTTTCCACCTTCAAGATTTCCAGTTACCCGGGAAATTTCCTAAATGCAGGTCAGTGTATATTTGCTGTGGATTCGTCGGCAGGGGCAACATGGATGGGCGCTCATGCACCCATGCAGGACATCCACGAGAGTAAGATAGTTCAATTCGATTTAGCTGTTTATCCGGTTCCGCAGTTTGATGTAGATAATATGTCCATGATTTCTCAGGGACCCTCCATATGTGTTTTCAACAAGAAGGATCCCGGAGAGGTGGTCGCCTCCTGGCTCTTTACCCAATTCCTTCTGACAAACGATGTTCAGATTGCATATGCTAAGACTGAAGGCTACGTTCCTGTTACGGAGAAGGCTCAGGACTCATCGGAATACCAAGACTATCTATCCAAAGAGGGCACAGATAATAAGGAACATTATGACGTAAAAATCAAAGCCACTAGGATTCTGATTGATAATACGGATAAGACTTTTGTTACACCGGTATTCAATGGTTCCACCAGCCTAAGGGATGCTTCCGGACAGATGATAGAGAATGTAACCAAGTCTGTTCGTCGTGGAGAGACTGTTGATGACGCCTATATGGATAAAATGTTTAATGACGTTCGAACCTTATATAGGCTGGATCAATTGGGGGAAGGTAATTCCGGCTTAGGATCTGATAAGGATTTGGGACCTCTTCCCGGAACGGCCAAGGCCTTGATAATGGGAATAGGAATTGCCTGGGTTCTTATATTGATATATTGGCTATATGACAAAAGCAAGCAAAAATCTAAATATTAAGCAAATCTAAAGATTTTGACAAAACAAAAACTATCATTTATTTTTTGAATTCTTTTGATATAATATCAATGTTATAAGCGCCCGGATAGCAGAAATAACTCTGCCCGGTATCGTTTTAGGTCCAAGACCAAGGAGATGAAAAAATGAAAAAAACAACTAAGAGAGTATTTGTAGTAGTACTGTGCTTGGCCATGATTTTTGCTATGGCAGCTTGTGGTAAGAAGGCTGAAACCCAGGAAGCTTCAGGTGGAGGCAGCGCTGAAGCAACTGCTACAGAAGATGTTCAGGCAAAGGGCGAAGGCGTAATGACATACGCTGAGTATGCTGATGCAGCTCTTGATACAGAAGTTACTATCGAAACTTTTGTACAGGCAAAGCAGTCCTGGTGGGAAGATAAGGCAACTGTATATACACAGGATGCTGACGGTGCATACTTCCTATACAACATGGCTTGCTCTCAGGAAGATTATGATAAGCTGGTAGAAGGCCAGAAGATTAAGGTAAAAGGCTATAAGGCTGAGTGGTCCGGCGAAGTTGAAATCGTAGATGCTACCTTCGAAATTGAAGATGGTAACTGGATTGCAGAACCCATGGACGCAACTGATCTTCTTGGAAATGAAGATATCATTCAGCACCAGAATAAGAAGGTTAGTTTCTCTGGAATGACAATAGAGCCAAAGAAGGACGCTAATGGAAATGAAGTGGCATTCCTTTATAGCTGGGATGGTTCCGGTTCTCAGGGCGATGACCTATACTTCGATGTTTCCAAGGATGGAAAGACATATACATTCACAGTTGAATCCTATCTCTGTGATAAGGATAGCGATGTATATAAGGCAGTAGAAGGCCTTAACGTTGGCGATACAGTTGACTTGGAAGGCTTCCTCTATTGGTATGAAGGAGTTAATCCCCACATTACAGCAGTTAAATAGTTTTAGTTTAATCAATTTAATCAAGGCATAGATAGATTAAACATAGTTGTAATATAATTTAGAGCGGTCCTTATGAGGCTCTCAATCCGATGTGCAGGGGAGCTTTATAAGGGCCGCTTTGTAGTTTTAATTCGTTGTTTGATAAAAGGTGTAATCATGAGTGATTATTTAATTAGAGGTACCGCTGCTGATTTGATGATTAGGGCCTTCGCAGTGGATGTAACGGATACCGTTGAAGAAGCAAGAAAGAGGCATGAAACCACGCCCGTAGTGACTGCTGCTCTTGGAAGGTTGCTTGCTGCAGGGGCTATGATGGGAAGCACCATGAAGGGTGAGGATGACATCCTGACTCTTATGATTCGTTCAGAAGGGCCGATAAAGGGAATCACAGTAACTACCAACAGTCATGGTGAAGTGAAAGGCTATCCCTTGGTGCCCCAGGTGATGATTCCGCCTAAATACAAAGGAAAGCTGGATGTTGGAGGAGCTATTGGTCCCGGTACTCTTACCATAATAATGGATTTAGGAATGAAGGAGCCTTATTCCGGACAGATCGAGCTACAAACCGGAGAGATAGGTGATGATATAGCCTATTATTACACTATGTCGGAGCAAACTCCTTCAGCAGTGGGATTAGGGGTTATGGTTGATACGGATTGTAGCGTGAAACACGCCGGTGGATTCATGATTCAGCTTATGCCTGATGCCACGGAAGAAGTAATTTCAACCCTGGAGGACCGTATAGCTAAAATGCCCCAGGTTACGACCTTGATGGAAGAGGGCATGGGGCCGAAAGAAATTCTGGAAATGATATTGGAAGGTATGGACCTTAGTTTTAGCGATGACGCTGGGATGCCGGTTTGTTTCCGATGCAACTGTAGTGAAGATAGAATGCTGAAGGCTTTAGCAACTATCAAAAAGTCCGATATCCAGGAATTAATTGATGAAGGTGAAAGTGTAGAGGTAGTCTGCCATTTCTGTAATACAAAATATAATATTTCTGTGGATAAGCTAAAAGAATTACTGTAATAAATGTTGTCGCTATGATAGAATCTACATAATGATAATTCAGAACAAAACGTGAGGGTCCACTTATGAACAGCAGCCATTGGAAGTTTAGCGAATTAAAATTCTCCAAACCGGATTTAAGAGTATTTCAAGATATTAATAAGGATGCCATCGAAAGAATCAAGAATGCCGAAGACGGCGATGATGTGATGGAAGTCATCTTTGAACATAACGAATTAATGCGTAAGGCAAAGGACTTACTTGAATTTGCTCGCATTCGTCAATCCCAGGATACGACTAATGAGGAGTACGAAAGGGAAAGAGTCTGGATAAATGACAATATGCCCTTTTTTGAAAAGGCGTCCAATGAATTTAATGAGGCTGTTTATAATAGTCCGTTTAAGGATTATGTTGAAAAAAGGCTCGGTCCGGTATTCTTTACAAAAATGGAAGTAGAGAAGAAAACATTCTGTGAAGCTAATATAGAATTAAAACAGAGAGAGGCGGATCTATCGGACGAATATCAAAAGCTAATCGCAACCTGCCAAGTGGAAATTGACGGGGAAAAGCGAAACTTCCTAAAGCTGCAAGGCCTTTTCTCTAATCCGGATAGGAACATAAGGCACGAAGCGTTTAAAGCCTTTTCGGGATTTCTGAAAGACAATGAGAAACGTCTGGAGGAAATCTGGGATGAACTAATAAAGGTTAGAACTCAAATTGGGAAAAACCTTGGATACGACAATTACCTCCCTGTAGGTTATCTTAATAGAAATCGTATAGACTATGGTCCGGAAGAAGTGGCAAGTTTCAGAAATCAGGTTGCAGAAGTAATTGTACCTCTCTGCAACAAGCTATATGAAGCTCAGACAAAGAGATTAGGGCTGGACCATGTTATGGCCTATGATGAGAAGATTATTTTTGCTGACGGGAATGCAAAGCCTGCCGGAGATGCAGACTACATGATGAATCAGATTATAGAAATGTTTCATGAAATGAGTCCCGAGACCGACGAGTTTATAGAGTTTATGACGAGTCATGAGCTCATGGATTGTGAGAATAGGCCAGGCAAGGCTGCCAGAGAATATTCAACCATTCTATTGTCTCGTAAAGCACCTTTCCTGTTTTCCTTCTTTGATGGCTCTGCCCTTAGCGTAAAGACCCTAACGGGAGAAATGGGACATGCGTTTTCCACCTATAGGTCATCAAGAAAACAGCCTATTAGTACATACTTTGTGTCATCAGCAGATATTATGGAAATACATGTAATGGCTATGACACAGTTTTCAAATAGGTATTCCCATCGCTTCTTTGGGGAAGATGCTGCTAAATATGAATACTACAATCTACACGACTTAATAACATTTGTACCCTTTGGTGTGGCAGTGGATGAGTTCCAGCATATTTGCTATGAGAATCCGGACTTAACGCCGAGGGAGAGAAGTCTGGAATGGCGCAAATTGGAGCAGAAATACATGCCATGGCGTAAATACGACGATGATGACGAATTTATGAATAATGGTGGATATTGGTATCATAAACAACATATCTTCCTGTTCCCCCTTTACTACCTGGAGTATTCGCTGGCGACTGTTAATTCCATGGATATGATAAGAAAATATGTTAAGCATCCGGAAACGGCGTGGAAAGAGTATTTGGAATTGATGGATTTAGGTGGAAGTAAGAGCTATTTGGAAATACTTGAAAAGGCAAATATTACACCTGCCTATGAGGATGGGGCTGTGGCTAAATCCATTAGTTATGTTAAAAGTATTTTGGAAGGATATTTAGAGAAGGAGTCAAATGAATAATTTTAATTTCTATACACCGACTAAGATTGTATTTGGTAAAGGAACGGTATCCCAAGCAGGTAATTTGGTAAAACAGTTTGGTGGAACCAGAGTGCTTATTCATTATGGTGGAGAGAGTGCGATAAAATCCGGTTTGATTGATGATGTGAAAAAGTCACTGGATGAGGCCGGACTCTTCCACGTGGAATTGGGAGGAGTTGTTCCAAATCCACATCTATCAAAGGTTTATGAAGGTATTGAACTGGCAAAGGAAAATGGAGTTGACTTTCTTCTACCTGTGGGAGGCGGCTCTGTAATAGATTCTGCTAAGGCCATTGCATACGCCCTCTACGAGCCTGATGAGGATGTATGGGATCTATACGATCATACCCGTCAATCAAAGGGGTCTTTCCCTCTTGGTGCAATTGTAACCATAGCTGCTGCCGGTAGCGAAATGAGTGATAGCAGCGTAATCACCAATGAAAAGACAGGAGAGAAGAGAGGTTATAACAGCGATATTTGTAGACCTAAATTTGCAATAATGGATCCCGAATTGACACTGACTCTTCCGGATTATCAGACAATGTCCGGCTGTGTAGATATAATGATGCATACCATGGAAAGGTATTTTACCGGTAATGGCAATATGGAATTGACTGATGCTATTGCAGAGGGGCTGATGAAAACCGTTATGAAGTTTGCTAAAATTCTTCATGCTAATCCTACGGATTATGAAGCCAGAGCTGAAATGATGTGGGCAAACAGTCTCTCTCACAATGGACTTACAGGATGCGGAAATGGTGGAAATGATTTTGCATCCCATAGATTGGAACATGAAATGGGAGGAATGTTTGACGTAACCCATGGAGCAGGCTTGGCTGCAATCTGGCCAAGTTGGGCTCGCTACGTTATGAAGAATAATTTGCACCGCTTTGTTAAATTTGCAAAGAACGTAATGGATGTTAATCCGATGATTGGGGCAGATGGAAGTGAACTAGATGCTCCCATGTCCGATGAAGAAATTGCATTGATGGGTATTTCCAGGGTTGAGGAATTCTATCACAGTATTGCCATGCCGATTAATATGAGAGAACTGGGTATAGAGCCTACGGAAGAACAGATTTTGGAGATGACCGATGGTTGTGTAAGAGCTACAGGGGGAAAGGTTGGATCAGCCAAGGTTCTGGAAAGAGCGGATATGGAGGCCATCTACCGAATGGCATTATAGGTAGACTGGATATGGGAAGAAGGGCAATGGTTTCCCGGGAGTTATGGGAATATCTAAATGGCAAATCCAAGAAAAACATTGTTGTAGAGGTGGCTACAAGTGATACCTCGGATTTCGATGTGACTGAGATTTTTATTAGAACCTGTGACAACAAGCACCGAGACTATTTGCTAAACAAAAAGAAATATCGCAGACAGGAGATAGATGGAATCGATCCGGAGGAAGCTGTAGTGCTTCTTCCCAATTACAGGTTGGAGATAGATGAAGAAATACAATTTGATTTAAAGAAAATATTTATCTTCAATAAAATAACATATAAAGGTATTCGTTTATAATAGGCTGAGATTATAGCGCTGCGCTTCTATAAGTGGTTTGATATCTACTGACGTGAAATATAAGTGAAAGCAATTGGTAAAACAATATGATTAAGGAAAAACGAATTATTGGTATTATTCTTTTAGTATTAGTTATGAGTTTAATGACTCTTTCCGCATGTGAGAATAAGCCGAAAACAACATCGGAAGAGGCCGGAACTCAAACGAGCAGTTCTGATAGTAATGCTACAGAAAGCGAAAGTAGTGATAGTGAAGCAAAAGGAGGAATAGGAATGCATCACATAGAAATGGTAATTAAGGATTATGGCACAATTAAGTTGGAGTTAGACGGAGATACTGCACCTATCACTGTACAGAACTTTATAGATCTAGCCAACGAAGGTTTTTACAATGGCCTCACCTTCCATAGAATTATGGATGGGTTCATGATCCAGGGTGGAGACCCGGAAGGCACAGGATTTGGCGGTTCCGAACAAACCATCAAGGGGGAGTTTGCTGCCAATGGCGTGGAAAACAATATCTCTCATAAAAAGGGTGTTATTTCAATGGCTCGCTCACAGCATCCAGATAGCGCAAGCTCACAGTTCTTTATCACCGTAGCTGACTCTGAATTCCTTGATGGAAACTATGCTGCTTTCGGCGTTGTTACTGAGGGACAGGAAGTTGCAGATAAGATTGCAAGCGATGCCAAGCCTATTGATAATAACGGCACAATCCCTGCAGAGAATCAGCCTGTTATCACTGAGATAATTGTGGTGGATTAGGTTTAGGCTTATATAGGCTTATTATTTAGGTATATTAAGGATAAAAACTTGATGATAATCGCTGTAATGATTGAGTTTTCAATTGTTGCAGCGGTTTTTTTATAGATCAAGGGGGGGCGCTGTCGAGGAAAGAAATCCTTTGTTGCAGGGATGAATATGTATTTTATTCAAAAAAATAAATATAATAATTAATTAATCAATATATTAAACTTCTTAAATATGTGTATATATTGTTGTAAGTAACGTAATGGTAGTATAATATGTAGTAGAATACTCCATCTTGTACCAATGAATAAAAAATGCAAAAAAGAGAGGGTTTTATTAAATGGCATATTATTCTTTGACAGATACAGTCTTGGATAATAAATATCTGGATGAAGATAAAAAGGGAGCCAGACAGATTGGCGTTATTAAGTTGGGAAAAGAATGTTTCCATTTTAGAGCAAAGCTAAAGCATTATTATATTCCATATTCTGAACTTAAAAACTGTTTCCGCAGGGTTATGAATATACCTGCCAAAATGTGCTGCGGAAATGGTAATTTCAGAATAGAAAATCTGGTATTAAGCGATGGTGAGAAGGAGCTGGCGGTCATTCAGCTTCCCGGGGAAAGAGCGGCTGTAGAACTTATGAAGGACTTAAAGGAGCGCTGCCCTAATACTGATTTCACCGTGCCTGCTTCTCTTAGAAGCGATGCACCAATCGAGGTTGCCGAAGAGGCTGCTTGTGCTGTAAAAGAAGGGGAAGCCCTTCAGTAAGCGGAGATGGAAGTATGGATAGACATTCAGTATTTGATAGCGTAGTGTCTTCCTTCTATCGCTATTATGATGTAAATACCCAGGACCCTGTAGAACCCTTTCATGTGGAAGCCACCTACAGGGGTATGGACATGCAGTATATGCTAGTTAAAAAGGCCAAGGTATTTGAAACGGAGAATTACGAATACGTTTATTTCTATAAAACGGATTTCTTAACTAAAGAACTATATGATATGTTGGAGGAGAGAGCTTGGGCTGATGGAATGAGCAGAACTCATCCTCATCAAAATCACAGAAGTTCTGATGTCACTTTGGTGATTGTGGCTGATGCCATTGATCCTGAATGTGAGAATAAGGCAAAAAAAGCCAAACGCCATCAATCCTATAATCTTGGATTCCATGGCTATAGTGCTTTTAGATTAGTGGTTTGCGATCTTTCTAATGGGAACGTCCTAAGTAACCGCCGAGGAAGCGATCTCAAGAAGACCGTGAGCAGTATACTTAAGAAAGAAATAGAAAAGGAGGAGAAGTTATGACAGCATTACTTATCATTGTTGCCGCAATTGTTTTATTAATTATCGGGTACATGACTTATGGTAACTGGCTGGTCAAGCAGTGGGGAATCGATCCCGGCCGTGAAACACCTGCTATTACACAGGAAGACGGCGTCGACTATGTCGCAGCACCACCTGCAGTTCTCATGGGTCACCACTTCTCATCCATCGCAGGTGCAGGCCCGATTAATGGTCCTATCCAAGCATCTGTATTTGGATGGCTCCCAGTATTCCTCTGGTGTGTAATTGGCGGTATATTCTTTGGAGGAGTACATGACTTTGGCGCTCTCTATGCATCCGTAAGACACGGTGGTAGATCCATCGGTGAGGTTATCGGTGATAGTATGGGCCAGAGAACCAAGAAGCTATTTACTATCTTTGCTCTCTTGGTACTTATCCTGGTTATCGCTTCCTTCGTAAACGTAGTAGCAGGTACATTCATGACTGCTGCTGACGCAGGAGTAAGCGGAATCACAACCGATCCTAATGGTAACCAGACCACATCCATGATTTCTATTCTGTTTATCGCATTGGCTATCGTTTACGGTATCCTGACAAACAGAGTGGGAATGAAAGTTGGTCCTGCAACCATTATCGGTATAGTAGGTATCATTGCAGCTATTGCAATCGGTATGAACGTTGGTGTGGCTATTGGAAGAACCACATGGATCTACATCATCGGTATCTATATTGCAATCGCATCCCTGATTCCTGTATGGATTATGCTCCAGCCTCGTGACTATCTTTCTAGCTTCCTGCTCTATGCTATGATGGGTGTTGCTATAATCGGTATCATCTTCTCTGCATTTGCAGGTACAACAACATTCCAGCTACCTATGTTCACAGGTTGGTCAACCAAGATCGGTAATCTTTTCCCGGCTCTGTTCATCACAGTTGCATGCGGTGCCTGCTCCGGATTCCACTCCTTGGTATCCACAGGTACATCATCCAAGCAGCTTGATAACGAAGCTCATGCAAAGCCAATTGGTTACGGTTCAATGCTTATCGAATCTGCTCTTGGAATCATATCCCTCATCGCAGTAGGTATGGTATTTGAAAAGTACACTGCTGGTGAATTTGGATCCCCTGCAGCTGCATTCGCAGGTGGTATTGGTCTCATGTTCGGTGCAGATACATCTGCTATCTATAAGACCATCTATTCACTGCTCACATTGGCAGTATCCGTATTCGCACTTACATCCCTG
>CACXFN010000003.1 GCA_902766915.1 uncultured Eubacteriales bacterium | reverse complement strand
CGATACCAATGAGGAAATGTATCCGGTTCTTGCTAATGAAAGTGTAGTCTATGATGTTATTTGCTGCTCTGACTATATGATAGAAAAACTGATTGCAGAAAATCTCATTCACAATTTCGCTGAAACGGAAGCCTATCCTCCTCTTAATCAATTGGAGAATTACAGAAACCTGGATGAGAAATACTTAGCGATTGCAGAGGGATGTGATCCGGGCAATCTATGTGCTGTTCCACACACCTATGGTACCCTTGGTATCCTATATAATAGTGAGAATATTGCTGAGGGAGAAATCACTTCTTGGAACGATCTATGGAATGAAAAGTATTCTCAGCAGATTGTTATGCCAGACAGTATGAGAGACAATATGGCAATTGCACTAAAGGCAAAGGGTTATTCCATCAACACCACAAATGAATCCGAATTGGCAGAGGCAACTAAGTATCTCACCGAACAAAAACCTTTGGTTTATACTTATGCAAACGATTCAGCCAGAGACATGGCAATCGCAAACTCAGCAGACGTGGTAGTTGTTTGGAATGGTGAAGTGCTTTACTCCCAGGAAGAAAACGAAAACCTTGAATTTGTTATCCCTTCTGAAGGTACAGAAGAATTCATGGACCTTTGGGCAATACCTGCCAATGCTGAAAACGTGGGAAATGGATTGGAATGGATAAACTTTATGCTTTCAGAAGAAGCAGCACTTGCCAACTTTGATTACCTCACATATTCCATTCCAAATAAGGCTGTATTCAATGAGGTTTCAGGAAATGCAAAGATGATGTCATATCTTTATCCAAGTGATGAGATTTTATCAAAGTGCGAAACACTAAAGAATCTAGGTGCTGAAGCTGACGATATGTACAGCAAGTATTGGAAGGAATTTAAATCTGAATAGAATTGTATCATGCTGGGATATGTAATTATTAATAAAAATGAATTAAATAGCGAGGAACTGGAGATTTATAATGCCTACTACTGTGGGGTATGTAAATCCATAGGAAAACGTTATGGGCAATTTCCACGGCTTGCTCTTAGTTATGATATCGTATTCCTGGCACTCATTCTTTCTTCTCTAAACGAATTTCCATCTGAAATAGAGAAGGAACACTGTATTCTGCATCCGATAGACAGAAAGCCTGTGATTCATGAGGATTCGGCAGTAGACTTTGCAGGAGATATGCTGCTTATACTTGCGTATCATAATTTTCGTGACGATAAAAATGATGAACATAAAATAAGGGGCACGTTTGGAAGTATGATGCTAAAGGGTGCCTATCAAAAGCTATCTAAAACTTATCCTGATATTTGCAAAACCGTTGAGGATAGTATTGATAAGCTTTCTCAACTGGAAAAGGAAAAGTCAGACAGCGTAGATTTAACAAGTGAAACATTCGGGAAGGTTTTACAAGCGGTTTTTGAGGGATACGAACCCCCAAAAGACACAAGTCCAATAGCCAGTATTATTTCAAGCAATCCAGAATTAGCAGCTAAAAAAGAAAGAACCAAACGGGTTCTTGGAGCATTGGGAATGAGCCTCGGTAAGTGGGTATATCTTATGGATGCTCTGGATGATTTTGATGATGATAAAAAAAGTGGCAGATACAATCCTTTGATTTACAGAGAGAAGGGAAAAGAGGGTATAGAGGATTTGATATATAACTATTTGGGAGATATTTCAAAGGCGGTGGATCTGCTGGACATAAATAAAAATAACGGTATAATAGATAATATAATATGGAAAGGTCTCAGAGCCAGAACGGATTTACTTTTGTATGGTGAGAACCCACCTGAGAATGATGTTAATGATGTCTAGTCGCCCGCGGATTAATTGAAATAGAAAGGTTATTTATGGATCCATATAAAGTATTGGGAGTCAAACGAACTGCAACGGATGAGGAAATAAAGGCCGCCTATCATGAGTTGGTTAAAAAGTATCATCCGGATAAATATGTGGACAATCCTTTAGCAGATTTGGCAGAAGAAAAGCTTAGGGAAGTTAATGAAGCCTATGATTTATTAATGAGGCCTAGTGCTACTGCCAATACGTCTTCCGGTGGAGGTTATTCTTCCACCTATAGTTCAAATCCGGGTGGTAATTCCTATAATCATGAATCTTATACATACGGCAATTATAATTCCGGAAACTATAATAATGGAAACTATGGCGGATACGATCATGGACAAGGTACAGGTGGATATGGACCTTACTCCGGAGCCGAGTATTCGAATCATTATGATGTGAGAGCTGCACTAGACAGAAATCAACTGGTGCAGGCAGAACAGTACCTAAACGCCAGTGCAAATCGTGATGCTGAGTGGTATTTCTTGGCGGGAGTTCTGTCATATAAGAGGGGATATTACGATGATGCACTTAGCAAGGTTAGTTATGCCATAAGTATGGAACCGAATAATGTAGAGTTTAGAAATGTGTATCAACAAATCCGAGGAACAGGAGCCCTGTATAAAACCGACAGCACCAGAAGAGGCTATAATAGTTCTAGCCTTTGTTCGGATTTAATCATGTGCTATTGTTGCTCCAGCTTTTTATCTCCATGCTGGTAAATTAAAAGACAAAGGCTTTAAAAGATTAAAAGTCCAAAGGATTTAAAAGACCCGTTGACAATAAACTTTTATTATTATATATTAACTAGAGTCGGTAATTCTTTAAGTCGGTACAGTGATGCCGAAAAGAAGGCGGTTTTTTTGTGAGAAAAAAAGCAGAATTAATGAAGACAGAAGAGGTGCTGAGAGCGCTAAAGCGAATGGCCCACCAAATTGCCGAGAGAAATAACGGCGTGGATAACGTTGTTATTTTAGGTATTGAGAAGGGTGGTGTACCAATTGCCAGGCAGCTCGCAGCATTTTTAGGTTCAATAGAAAACGCCGAAGTTCCATGGGGAATACTTGATACGGGCCATTATAGAGATGATCTTGATACTGCAGAGGACGGCACCAAGATTTATAAATCCGAGTCAAGTGCAACCGATATTCCTGTAGAAATCAAGGGTATGGATGTTGTACTTGTGGATGATGTTCTACATACAGGGCGGACCGCAAGAGCTGCCTTTGATGCACTCTCGGATTACGGAAGAGCTGCCACTATACAATTGGCAGTACTTGTAGACAGAGGCCATAGAGAGCTTCCCATAAGGGCTGATTATGTAGGAAAAAATGTTCCTACATCCCATTCGGAAATAATAAGTGTTGATTATAATCGAGACGGAATAGGAGTCTCGGTAAATATATATGATTTGTAGGGACAGGGTGACTCAATTTGTTGAGAAACTGCTGTCCTTATTTTTAGTCAAGTTTTACAAGGAGGAAGTTATGCCAGAAGAAAACAAAGAGATTGTTAACGAGAATTATCAAGAAGCCATTACAGATGCTAGAACATTGGGCACCCCTAAGATGTTGGTGTTGGGATTACAACACTTATTTGCCATGTTCGGTGCTACTGTACTTGTTCCGATTATAACGGGACTTAGCGTATCTACAACTTTGTTGTTTGCAGGTATTTGTACAATATTTATGCATTTTGTGACGAAGGGTAAAATACCTGTATTCTTAGGGTCTTCTTTCGCCTTTTTAGGTGGGTATGCTACAGTCAAGGCTGCAGGTGTGGCAATAGGGCTTTCTGAATCCAAGTCTTTGGCCTATGCATGCCTGGGTGTGGCTTGTGCCGGGCTTGTATATCTAATACTTTCACTTATATGCAATGCCTTTGGTTCTAAGAAAGTAATGGGCTTTTTCCCTCCGGT
>CACXFN010000002.1 GCA_902766915.1 uncultured Eubacteriales bacterium | reverse complement strand
TCATTCCGAACAAGAACAGGCCCACGCCACCCAACATATAAAATACATCAAAAACTGTCAATCTTCCCTCCTGTGAAACTATGTAAATGATTACTAAAAAAAATTAAGCACTATCTTTTTAATCTACAATATTCTATCTGCTTGATCTACATATGCTATCAGCTTAATTTGCATACGCCATCTGCTTGGTCTACAATTAACTGTTCTAATTATACCAAGGAAATGACAGTAAATCATCAGTAAATCTAACTTTATTAAATATCGCTATCTGCAAGCACTAGGTACGGGTCAAGCATGAGGCAGGTACGAGGAAGGCGCGGGGCAGGTGCGAGGCAGCATTTTATGAAAAGTGTGGGCGGAGCTATTTTTTTTGATGCCGTGGGTTATTGAGGGGGCTTGTTGTGCGGAGTTCATTTGTGTTGTTCAGATTGTTTGTTGTATTGCAATCGCCTGATTTGTTACGATTGCTTGTCGTACGGGTAGCCTTTGATCTATTGGGGCTGGTCATTGAAAGAATAATACACATGTAAATAGGCATGGAACAAAGCTGGAATGGAACGTACCAAACATCATAATGTTTGTTAAAAACAATAAAAAAGAGATATATCTGTTTAACTATCTCGAGTACCAAAAAGGCTATTCCGAATAATTGAATATCGATAAAACTGCTATCCCTTTTTATATTCATATGTCCTTGGAGGCGTTAAGACCAAAGGCGGATTCGGCGCTTTTGACCGCACGTGTTATGGCCTCGCTGATTACTTCTGCGGTGATCGTCCCCACGACTTCTTGATCGGCTTCGAAATCACCAACGGATACTGCATAGATGCTGTCTCCATCAAAGGATGTATGGACGGGTCTAATTGAACGCGCATAACCATCATGGCCCATTCCGGCAATTTTACAGAGTTGAGGTTTGTTGAATTTTCCATTGGTTATGATTACACCGAGGGTTGTGTTTTCAATAAAGCGGTTTTCAACAACTTCCGTATTCTGTTTTAGTATTTCCGAGGTATTTAAAAACTTTTGGACATTATTTGTGTCAGCTTTATTTACTCTGGGGCCGGCGATCTGTTCTCCGGTTTTCCAATCAAATATGTCACCGAAAGCGTTAACTGCAACTACTGCGCCAATCTTCAATCCTCCGATTTCAACAGCATAGCTTCCAATGCCTGTCTTTATGCATCTATCTATTCCTGCAGCTTTTCCTACCGTACAGCCACAACCAACGCCATAGTTTCCATCACGATAGTTAGGATTCTCCATGGCTTGTTTAGCTGCGACATAACCCATTTCTTCATCAGGTCTAGTGAACGCATCGCCTACTATTAAATCAAAAATATCTGACTGCACCACCAAAGGTACTTTTGTGACACCTACATCAAAGCCTATGCCCTGCTCCTCCAAATACTTCATGACACCGCCAGCTGCATTTAGGCCAAATGCGCTTCCACCAGCCAATACAATTCCATGTATCTCTTGTGCCGCCATCAATGGATCCAAAAGCAGTGTTTCTCTGGATGCCGGTCCACCACCTCTAACATCCAGACCTGCTCGCATTCCTTTAGAGGAAATAAAAACAGTGCACCCTGTTCCGGCATCACTATTTTCAATTTGACCAATTCTTATTCCATCAAAATCTTTTATGGAGATTTCCTTCATATTTGACTTCCTTTTTAAAACTTTTATACAACCCTTTTGCGGCAGTTTTGTGGCAGCGGTTCGTAGCATCCAGTTGCGGCAGTTTTGTGGCAGTGGCTCGTAACACCAGTTTATGTTTTATGCCGAAAGGATTTCCACTTCATCCAGAAACCGGAGCATGCCCGCAGGTGCCCTTGATAAATCATCCAGGTTATTATCGCCCAATATAACCATTTTATTACTTCCATGATAATCGCTTCCCGCAGTGACAAATAGGTTGTATTTCTCTGCCAAATCAAGGATTTCAGTTTGAGTTTTCGGAGTGAATCCGGAGTAAAATGCCTCCAAGCCGAGAATTCCGAAATCCATCAAGCGGAGTAACCTCTCTTCCATCTCAGCGCCAATAATCAATTCCTCACCGCTCCCGTAACTGGGATGAGCCAGCACAGGAATACCGCCGCTTCCGATGATTCCTGCTATTGCCTCCTCCGGGCGAACATATACACCCCGAAGTCGCTTTTGATTAATATATTTATCAATAGCCTCTTTTCGATTGTCAGCATATCCATACTTAATCATAAGATTAGCAATATGGGGTTTCCCCGGATTATCAAGACTTAAAAGCTCCTTCACATCATCCGGTGAAAATACAAAACCAAACTCATCCTCTATAAACTCAAGGCGAGCCTGGGTCTTTTTCATCCTAAATCCGTGTCCTTTTGAAACAACTGCGTTTATTGACTCACCTTCAGGATCATAACCATACCCCAATATATGATATTTACCCAATTCATCCTTACAGGAAAATTCAATGCCTCGAATGAAGTCCGGGCCTGAGGGTTCCAGGAACGGAATCATCTCCTTACCGCCTCGAATAGCATCGTGATCCGTAACCGAAAACAAATGAATCCCCGCCTGCTTTACCTTTTTGTAAAGCAGATCAAGGGAATCAGTACCATCGGATATGGTTGTATGCATGTGCAAATCAATCTTTTTATATTGCATCTTATATTGTATCTAAGTATTACTATTTCTTAGGCAAACGCGGGTAAGGCTATTGCTTGTTGCCAAATTGCCTACTGTTATTGCTTGTATTGCTTGTTGCTTTGCTACCTCATTGCCTACTGCTATTGCCTAATGTTATTACCTATATCTGTTTCCTCAGTCTCAGTATGTTTGTATCAGCCTTGTATTCATAGCTCAGGTCGTCCATCATTTGCTTGGTCATGAAAATCCCAAGTCCACCAATTTCACGTTCTTCAGCCGAAAGAGTAATGTCAGGATCCTCATTGGCTAGCGGATTATACGGAATACCGTGGTCCATAAATGTCAATTCCACTTCCCTTTGTCCACTTAGGGATTCAGATGGCTCATAGATTTTAAGCTTTATAACCGCCTCACCTATCTCATCTCCATAGGCATACTTTGCAATATTGGTGAACACCTCTTCCGCAACAATTACAATTTGCATTGAAGTCTTCATGGGACAGTCAATTGCCTCTAACCTGGCATTGATGAAATCTGTCACCTGATCAAAATTCGATACCACCGCATCGATTTTTAAAACGTCACCATCGGATTCATCGCCATTACCAGACTTAGGATCACCAGAAGGATCATCTATCAAAAGGGTATCCACCTTATCAAGTAACTCCATTAGTTCCTTGGTCCAAAGATCAATCTCCCTCCTACCTTCCTCAGTTTCAAGACCACCTAAACGGTAAGATCGTCTAATCAACCTGGTATAGCCAACAATTTTCGCCTTATCCTCCACAGCCTTGATTCTTTCTTCATCATCAGTACCTAGATACTTTGACAGAAATGCCTTCCAGAATCTATGAGATGTATCTATGTCATAACCCTGAAACTTAAGAATACTTTCCGGATTCATTTCATAATATCCAACAAAGGCGTTAAAGATAAACCCCAATTCAAATATTGGATTACCAACAGATAGCGTGTCCATATCTATTAGAAGCACTTCATCGTTTTGCAACATAACATTCTTTGAATGGTAATCGCCATGAATCATGTGATTATCGTTTGGAACCGCTTCAACCAGCGCAAGAAGCTTATCACCATATTTCTGCGGCAAATGTTCCTGCATGATGTGTGCCCACGGTATCACCTTCTCCTTGATGTCCTTCAGTTTTCCTTCAGGCACCAGGGTTCCATGAATTGTTTTTAGAAGCTTAACGTATTCTTCGACACACCAATCAAACTTTTCCGGTTCATTTGTTAGTATTTGAGCAAAGGACCTGGCGTTTAATAATTCAAAAACAGACCCATAGCTGTCTCCAACCTTAACCACATCATAGGAAATAGCCGTAGGTATTCCCAGTATAAGAGCCAGCTTTGCAACTTCTCTTTCGTTTTGGATTTCACTTAAGGCATCAGCATTGTTATACACTTTAACAACATTGTCCTTATCTATACGATAAATGGTACCGTTAACTCCACTACCAATTACCTCACAATTTTCTGTTGAGACAGTTTTATAAGCTTTCTCCACCGTCATCATCTGGTTGAACCCGGTCATATCAAATATCTCATATACTTCGTTATTGACATTTCTGACAACCAGTTCGGAACGTCTCTTTCTAATGTGTAACAGCACTCTAAGTCCTGCGCTGGAAATATAATCAAGTTTTTCAGCATCAATAATCAGATCGAGGGATGGATTGGTATCCTCAATTTGTTCCTTTATAACTCTAAGAAGCTCCTCCTCTACTTCCTGCGCATTCCCGGAATCGATGCGACCTTCCAAAAATACTATTAATCGATTGTCCTTAATTTCTGATCTAACTGTGCTCATATTATTCACCTTTTGATATCGCTCAACCGATTTATATGTTCTTTCACATCCCGCCTAATAAACTACTAATCAAAATAGAAATAAAACGGTAGCATATCTCCGTTTTTGAACATCAATCATGTTTGTTAATTAGGCAAATATTTAAATATAGCCTAGGTTATTCTCCCACTATTCTATGCTAAGAATGTCTGAGAAGCCTGTTACTTCAAATATCTCCATAATGGTCTCATTAACATTGATAACCTTCATGGAACCCTGATTGTTCATGATTTTCTGTGAAGCCAAAAGCACTCTAAGTCCTGCAGAAGAAATGTATTCCAGCTTATCCATATCGAAAACAAGTTCAGTAAGTCCACTTGTAGACTCCTGCACTTCCTTTTCTAAATCCGGTGCTGTCATGGTATCCAGTCTGCCTTCCAACGCAATTAAAGCTTTTCCTTCATCAATTGTCTTATTAATATTAAGTCCCACTTTAATCCTCCTTTTCTTCAGTCAAGTGATTCTTATTGCTTTTATAAACCCTTTTACAATTCTCGATAAATAAACACTATAGACTATTTACCCAGAATCTTTACAATTATCATTATACACGAAAAGTGTAAACAAAATCCCTTCATTTGTGAATGTTTAATAGAATTATGGTGATTATTTAAATCATCAATCAAAACTTCATTTCAATCACCATCTCTACATTATCACCACTGACAGAAACTCTTACATCATCAGCAAGGCTGGCAACTATGGAGTTTTCAAGCTCATCCCATGCTTCCTTTACTGCCGGGTTTTCTTCATGATAACCTAATGCTTCACGATATTTATTAAGAGACCAACTGCAAACCAATGAATTTAGATTTGTAGTTTCCGATCCCATCATACCCATTGATGCATACATTATCGGTCCACCGCCATACGTATATGAAAGATTTTCTACTTCCTCAACGTTATAGAAGCTATTTTCGAAGATATCTCTAATCTTTCCCATGAACCCCTTTGCAGCTTCATTCTTACCGCTGGATGAAATGGAAACAAGTTCTTCTTTCTTTGCTAAATTCATTTGTGTATTAGCCAGAAGATGGATTTTGCAGTCATTGTCTTCTGACTCTATCCAGAAATCTGCATCAAAGTTACCAGTTATGGCAGCAACTAAGCCCATTGTTTCTTCAGTAAGCAGCCTTACTCTAAGTGCTTCCTTTTCACTTAATCCAACATACTCAGAAAACTTCTCTGCTTCCTTTAGTGCTTCTGCACGACCATTTTCATTTGATCCAACCTTTATTTTATCTGTCTGCATAATGATTTTCCTTTCTGTAAAACAGTCAACCTAAAAGTTTTATCTTCAGCTATAAAACAATTCATTTCCTTATCAAAGTTATTGTATCACATTTTCCTAAAAGCACCTATTATGAATCAAAACCATGTGCATTATAAAACCCCTTGTCCAACAAATGTCCAACAAGGGGTTTCGTTTGTTCCATTTATTTTTAACTTATTATTTTATTCACCCAGATATGCCTGTTGTACGCGTTCATCATTAAGCAGAGCCTTCCCCGGTCCGGCCATTGTAATTACTCCGCTTTCCATAACATAAGCATAGTCGGATATTTCCAAAGCTGCCTTGGCATTCTGCTCGATAAGAAGAATATTTACACCTTCTTCTTTTATCTGCTGAATAATATCAAAAATATCCTTAATAATCATTGGCGCAAGTCCCAGGGATGGTTCATCCAACATAAGTAGGTTCGGCTTTGACATTAGCGACCTTGCCACTGCAAGCATTTGTTGCTCACCGCCCGAAAGAGTTGCACCAAGTTGCCAGGTTCTTTCGCTAAGCCTTGGAAAAAGAGTGTAAACCCAATCTCTGTCCTTTGCTATCTCCGCCTTGTTCTTTCTTAAGTAAGCTCCGGCAGCAAGGTTTTCATCCACCGTTAAGTCAGGGAAAATGTTTCTTCCCTCAGGACATAGTATTATTCCTTCACGAACTATATCCTTGGTTCTAAGGTTAGTAATATCCACATGATCCCAATACACATTTCCATCAGACTTTTGAACAAGTCCCATTACTGATTTAAGAGTCGTTGACTTCCCTGCACCATTTGCACCTATAAGAGAAATAATTTTCCCATCGGGAACATCAAGGCTTATCCCTCTTAGGGCATGAATTCCACCGTAGTGAACATTTAGATTTCTAATTGCCAGCATTAATCATCCACCCCCAGATAAGCTTCTATTACCGCAGGATTATTTTGAATCTCTTCAGGAGTTCCATCTGCAATTTGTCCACCATAATTTAGCACATAAATATGTTCACAGATACCCATGATAACCTGCATATGATGTTCAATCATAAGGATAGAAAGATCAAATTGATCTCTTATTCTTCCAACAAAGTTCATCAATTCTATGGACTCCTGAGGATTCATACCTGCTGCAGGTTCGTCCAGTAGAAGTATGGATGGATGAGTCGCAAGAGCCCTGGCTATCTCCAGATTTCTCTGTTTACCATACGGAAGAGATGTGGATAAATCATCTCTATTATCGAAGAGTTCAACTTCCTTTAGGAGCTCCAAGGCTTCCTCCCTCATGGCTTGCTCCTCTCTTCTGGCAGTCCTGCTTCTAAAGGTTGCGCCGAAGATGGATTCCTTTTGATTCATATGCATCGCAACAAGAACATTCTCCAGCACTGTCATTCCTTTGAACAGCCTAATATTTTGGAAGGTACGAGCAATACCAAGTTTTGTTATTTTATCAGGAGTTAAGGTTTTAACATTGCTGTATTTACCCTGGTTTTTACCCTTATAGGCATCCTTCATTTTTCCCTGTGGATAATTTTCTATAACAACGTTTCCGTTTATTTCCACAGACCCATTGGTTGGTTCATATACACCTGTTATGCAGTTAAATGCAGTTGTTTTTCCAGCTCCGTTAGGACCAATTAACCCCACAATCTCATTCTTGTGGACCTCCAGGTTTAAATTGTCCACCGCCACAACACCACCAAACTGCATAGTTATATCGGAGAGTTTAAGCACAACTTCACGTTCCATCATTTACCCTCCTTATCAAAAACTACAACATGATCAAAAATCTCCAGCGGAGTAAATAGTGATTCTCCCGAGGCTACAGCCTGGTTGGCAGTTTCCTGATCCTTCCTTGCCTTTTCCTTCGCAGCAGATTTGGCAGCTTTAGTTTCTCTCTTTAATGCGGCCTTTGCTTTTCTTCTTTCCGGCCAGCTCTTGATACTTCCCGGAAGATTCTTAAACCACTTGAAAAGACCTGCCCAGCTGAATTCTTTATCCCCCATTATGCCTCTTGCATAGAAGAGAACTATTAACATGATTATTACGGCGAATACAACTTTTCTAAATCCAGGACGCATAAAGCTCCCACTAATGAAGAGCCAGCTTCCTGAATCCAATCCTCTGAGCCACCACTCCGCACATGCCGTAAAAAGGAATGCTCCAATAATTGAGCCGGTAATGGAACCTATACCACCTATTACCACTATTAGCAAAATCTCGTAGGTCATAGTAGTTGAGAACGGCGTGGCATTTATAGTGGTTTGGAACATTGCAAGAAGAGCTCCTGCAATGCCTGCAAAAAAGGATGAAATAACAAAGGATAATTCCTTATGTTTAAATAAATTTATCCCCATTGCTTCAGCGGCAATTTCATCATCCCTTATTGCTTTGAAAGCCCTACCATAGGAAGAATTAATAAGCAATATTATTATAGCTATGCAGATTCCCGATATTATTACCGGAAAAATAGCATTGCTATACGTTGCGTATTTACGGAGTACGTTTGAACCATTTGTAATTGGGCCAAGCGTATTCCATTGGAAAAATGCTCGCAGAATTTCTGCAAACCCCAGAGAAGCTATCGCCAGGTAATCAGATTTCAATCTAAGTACGGGAATACCGATTAAATAAGCAATACCCGCAACCAAAATTCCCGCACATATAATCGGAATGAGCATTCCAATATAATGACCTACTATTCCCAGACTACCCTCCAAAGCTTCCACTATGGACCACTGAATCATGCCTCCATCAAAGTATTGGTATACGGACTCATGTGCACTTTGGGGAATAGTGAATATGGCATATACATATGCACCTATCAGCATGAACCCCGCATGACCAAGGGAGAATAACCCTGTAAATCCATTTAGTAGATTCATTGATGCTGCGGCCAACGCATATATCGCACTCTTTTCTATAACTACAATGAGCATTTTCATGCCGGAGCCTGCGGGAATGCTCTCATCACCTATATAGATTAAAACAAGTATAATGGCAAGAGCGATTAATGATAATATGCTGTATTTGGAATTTCCTTTATTTGCTAATTGCATATTCCAATCACCCCCTATACCTTATTTAAATCCTTCTCGCCAAATAATCCTGTTGGTCTAACCATAAGGATTACTATAAGGAGAATAAATGTGAATGCATCCGAAAAGGTTGTCCAACCCGAACCCTTAATTAGATTCTCACATATGCCTATTACAAAAGCACCAAGAACAGCGCCGGGAATAGATCCTATTCCTCCGAATACTGCTGCAACAAATGCCTTAAGTCCAGGCATGGCTCCGGACATGGGGTTTATTCCGGTGTAGTTGGAAAAATAGAGAACCGATCCAACTGCCGCCAATCCACACCCTATAACAAAGGTTACAACTATAACCATATTAATATCGATTCCCATGAGAGATGAAGTTTCAAAATCTCTTGATACAGCCCTCATGGCCATCCCGATTTTGGTTTTCTTAATCAAAAGAACTAAAAGAACCACAAGAAGGATGGTTAGAATAGGCGTTACTACAGTAACCATCTTTGTTGTGGCAGAACCGATTGTAATGGTTTTTTGCAACCACTCTATTGCAGGATAGGTCTTGGTTAAACCTCCGGTTATATATAGTGCAAAGTTCTGGAGAAAATATGAAACCCCTATTGCGGATATCATAATGGACATCCTGGGCGCAGAGCGAAGTGGCCTATAGGCCACTTCCTCTATTGTTACACCAACCAGAATAGCAAATAGTATAACCAGAATAATGGATAACCAGATTGGCAGTATCGTTACCAGATACACCATTATTAATCCTGACCACATAAACACATCACCATGGGCGAAGTTTATCAGCCTCAGTACACCATAGACCATGGTATATCCTATTGCGATGAGAGCATATTGTCCTCCTACCGATATTCCTGCAAGAATATACGGTAGCCAATTATTTAATAGCTGCATGTCTTTCTCTTTCTCAATAGGAACAGTATTATACGCTCTGT
>CACXFN010000001.1 GCA_902766915.1 uncultured Eubacteriales bacterium | reverse complement strand
TAGAGTTTATATAGATCCTTAGCCATATCGGAAAACTTGGCTTTAAGTTTTGTCATGGTTGGACCGGGAGTTTCCGCCCCTGCAATCATCTGAACCCCTATTCCCATTGATGGAAGAAGAGCAGCCATAAAGACGATTATTCCCATACCTCCAAGCCAGTGGGTAAAGGAGCGCCAGAACAGAATTGACCTGGCATGATTCTCAATATCCAGAAGCACCGTGGCTCCTGTAGTGGAAAATCCTGAGCACATTTCGAAGAAGGCATCCACCGGATTCCCAAATGTTCCTGTCCCCAAAAGAGGAATAGCTCCAACTATAGAGCTAATAATCCAACAAAGAGTTACGATTAGATAAACATCTCTATGTCTGGTTTTTATATCTCCGGGAGGAAAAGCCTTAATCAAAACAAGCCCCGCAATAATACAGGGCAAAATGCAGACAAGAAACCACTTGGCTTCAAATAGTTCCTTGTAAATCAGGGCTACTGCCAAGGAGGGAATAAAGGCCAATCCCAAAACCAAAAACAGCACCCCCATCATTCTGATTATGGAATGATAGTTTAGATCCGAATTCATCTTTATTTACGCTTAAGCAGTTTTTCCAATTCAGGTATCGCTGTGAGAAGGCTGAAAATAATGACCCTATCCTTATCCTGAATCTTGGTTTGACCATCAGGGATTATAACTTCACCATCTCTATAAACAGCGGCTATAAGCATTCCCGACGGCAATTCCAAATCCATCAAGGTTTTATTCAGCATGGACATATCCTTATTGGCTATAATTTCAACTATTTCCGCCTGACCCTGAACCATGGTGGAAGAAATCACTCTCTTCTTACCCTGAATGATGCTGAATATACCTGCCGCGGAAATATTGAGAGGATTAAGCACCATATCCACTCCCATATTCTGAATGAGAGCAAGGTAGTCTTCTCTGCTCACCTTGGAAATAACGTCTTCTATTCCACGTTGTTTAGCAGTAACGGCCAAAAGCAGATTTTGTTCATCCAAGCCCGTGGCAGTTACAAAGGCATCCATATCATCCAGGTTTTCCTCTTCCAGCATGTCTATATCCGTTCCGTCACCATTGATAATCATAACGTTTCTCACCCTGGTGGAAAGATACTGGCAGCGAGCCTTACTGTTTTCAACTAGCTTAACAGCAACTCCGTAGTCAGCAAGTTTCTGAGCAAGATAGAACCCCGTCTTACCACCACCAATTATCATAACTTTCTGGACTTCGTTATGATGTTTTCTCTTATCGTGAACGTGTTTATTCAGGCTTGTTATTTCTTCGGTCTCACCCACTATATAGACAGAATCACCTTCTAAAATATAATCTCCACCATGTGGGATAATTACCTTACCGTTTCTGGAAATAGCCGCCACCAGCATATTAGGCATAATAGCCTTTACTTCCGGCATTGATTTTCCAATGAGCTCTGGCTTCTTATTGGCATCGAATTCCAGGAGAGAGATTCTTCCACTTGTGAATATTCCTCCCTCCAGGGAATACTTGTCCACCAGATATTTATATATTTCCATGGTAATAGCAAAGTCAGGATTGACCAAATAGTCGATACCCATGGATTTTCTGATAAAGTCGAAATGCTTCATGTATTCAGGATCCCTGACTCTAGCGATAACACACCTTGCTCCCATTTCCTTAGCAAATCGCCCAACTATCATATTGGTTTCATCGCTACCACTGGCGGCAATTACGTAATCGAAACTGCCGATGCCCATTTCCTGTAGCACGCTAATGTCTCTGCCATCCTCATTTATGGTCATAACATCATACTGCTGTGACAATTTGTCCAGAAGCGCATCATTTATATCCACCAAGGTTATGGAGTGGTCACCTTCAGACAAGGCCTCACAGACCTTGACGCCTAATTTTCCTACTCCAACTATCGCTATTTCCATCTTTATTCCCCTTACTAATTCAAAAGCATTTCTTTATGCGAATGCGTCATAAATGGCTCTAATAGCAGGTTCAAAGTCCTTATTTTCCACACCTACTATGATATTGATTTCACTGGAGCCCTGTTCAATCATCCTTAGATTGATGTTGGCATTGGCCAGAGCAGAAATCAATTGGGCAGCCACACCCTTTCTTCGATTCATACCATATCCAACCGTAGCTATAAGTGACATGTTTTCAAAGCATTCAATATGATCAGGCTCAAGCCTCTTTTCAAATGCTTCCATAAGTTCATCCAATCTTCCATCCAGGTCTTTATTCGACACAACCACGGACACATTATCTATGCCGCTTGGAATATGCTCGAAGTTACAATCAAAATCATCCAGTATTCCCAGAATTCTTCTAGCATAGCCCTTTTCCCTTGCCATCATATTCTTATAGATACCGATGACAGTGAAATCCTTCTTCCCTGCAATACCCGTAATGATATCGTTGCTCTCCTTATCTTCATGGTGAGCCTTGATTATGGTTCCCGGGTCATCAGGGAAATTTGTATTCCTGATATTAATAGGAATATTAGCTATTCTGGCGGGATGTATTGCGTCCTCGTGAAGCACTGAGGCTCCCATATATGAAAGTTCTCTTAACTCCTTATATGAAATCTCATGAATGGGCTTCGGATTATCTACAATATGGGGATCCGCCATCAAGAATCCGGACACATCGGTCCAGTTCTCATACACATCAGCCCCTGTAGCCCTTGCTACTATGGAACCGGTGATGTCAGAACCGCCTCTGGAAAAGGTCTTAATATTATCTGTTCCAGCCACCGTTCCGTAAAAGCCGGGAATTACAGCGCGCTCATGATTTGCCAATTCCCTCTTAATGGCTTCATTGGTTTCCTCTTCCAGAAGTCTTCCCTTTTCATCAAAGAAGATCATATCTGCTCCGTCCACGAAGTCATATCCCAAATATGCAGCAATCAGTTTAGCGCTCAGGTATTCTCCTCTACTGGCCACGTAGTCCTTAGTGCAGCCCTCTGCCATGTTTTGCTTAATTACATCAAATTCTTTAGCAAAATCAACATCAGCACCCAGATTAACCGCAGTTGATGTGAATCTATCCTGGATAACCTGAAGGAGCTGGTCATATGGAAGTTTATGCTCCATATGTGTGTAGCAGAGGTAAAGAATATCCGTTATTTTATTATCTTCTTCAAATCTCTTCCCCGGAGCTGAAACGATGATATAACGTCTATCGGGATCCGCCTCCACTATCTCCCTCAGCTTGCGAATCTGTATCACATCTGCCGCAGAAGAACCACCAAATTTAGCTACTTTAATTCCCATAATACACTTTTCTCCTCTATAAATATTTACCCCTTATAATACAACTTTTAGAGTATAACTGCAATACTAACCCATCAATACAAACCCCTTTGCAGAAAAACAAAAACCTCAAATAGAAAAACTCTATAAAGCAGGTGTACATGTATCCTTAACACGCAATGCTTTATAGAGTTAGATTTTTTTATTAGACTGTTTTTATTAGACTGCTTTTACGGGTAAACCCCTTTAGATTATCAAATAGTATTATGAAAGCTCAGCCTTAAGTGCATCCACCTTATCCAGACGCTCCCAGGGTAGATCCAGGTCGCTGCGGCCGAAGTGGCCATAGGCTGCGGTCTGTCTATAAATCGGACGTCTTAAATCCAGGTCACGGATAATCGATGCAGGTCTAAAATCGAAATGCTTTTCAATTATCTCAGTAAGTTTCTCATCGGAGACCTTTCCCGTCCCAAAAGTTTCAACCATTATAGATACCGGCTTAGCCACACCGATTGCATAGGAAAGTTGTATTTCCAATTTGTCAGCCAATCCGGCGGCAACCACGTTCTTTGCTGCGTGCCTGGCAGCATAGGCTGCTGAACGATCCACCTTGGTTGGATCCTTACCGGAGAAACATCCGCCGCCATGTCTGGCATAGCCACCGTATGTATCCACTATAATCTTTCTACCCGTAAGGCCGGAATCCCCATGGGGACCACCAATTACAAACCTTCCTGTTGGGTTTACGAAGTATTTGGTGTTTTCGTCCAATAGTTCTGCGGGGATGGAGGCCTTGATAACCTTTTCCATCATATCTTCCCTAATCTGCTCCTGGGTCACCTCCGGATCATGTTGAGTGGAAAGTACAATTGTATCAATTCTTTTAACTTCATTTCCTTCGTATTCAACAGTGACCTGGCTCTTACCATCAGGTCTCAGATAAGGTAGAGTTCCATCCTTTCTTACCTCCGCCAGTTTCCGGGTAATCCTGTGAGCCATAGCAATTGGAGCAGGCATATATTCAGGAGTTTCATTGCAGGCAAAGCCAAACATCATTCCTTGGTCGCCGGCACCAACTGTGTCCTCTTCATCCTTTTCCTTGCCTCTATTTTCAAGGGCATCATCCACGCCCATTGCAATATCCGTTGATTGTTCATCAATAGCTGATAATACTGCGCATGTATTTCCATCAAATCCATAATCACCCTTATCATATCCAATATCCTTTATGACCTGGCGAACAATATGGGGAATATCAATATAGCAGCTGGTGCTTATTTCTCCCATAACCATGGCATAACCTGTGGTGGCTGTGGTCTCACAAGCAACCCTGCCCATTGGATCTTCTTTAAGGATTTCATCCAGGATAGCATCGGATATCTGGTCACAAACCTTATCCGGATGTCCTTCTGTCACTGATTCTGAAGTAAATAGTCTTTTCATGTCTTTCTCTTTTCCTTTTGTTATATTATACTTATTAATATTATACTATAAGGCACTCAATATAATATACCAACCTGATAAATTTTCCAAACCATTTAGTGCAATTAATCCAAAATTAATAGAATAATAAACAGAATTATTAATAGAATAATTAGATTAATAGATTAATCAGATAGAAATAAATGAAAGATTCCAATAACAACTATAACAACAATAATAGAGATAATAATAGTTTTATCCATAATACCGATCTTGATAACAATCACGAAAAGGATATTGATAATTCCAAACCTGATAGGTTCACCGTGATTCATGGAGATCGCTTGGTTAGTCCTGACCTGGCAGGTGGAGACTTTGTTAAGGCCGAAGTTACCAATACCCGTTTAATGGGAGTCATGGGGCTTCATTTAGTCAGAGCAAGCGAGCAGGAGGAATTCCACCAGCTCTTTCACTTGGACTTTGAGGAGAATGGAATTGATGAATACAAAAGTCATAAGCTAATTAAAATGAATGCAGATGAAGCATCGGAATATGATTATCGAGCCCTGGTTGAAATGGACATGGATGATATGTTCGGTGGTCTTGGAGGCGATTATATTGATATCACCGAAGAAGAAGCAATAGCTCTAATAAATGCCGCCTTCGCCTTAAATGAAGAATACGAAACGCCATTACCGGATATAATAGACGAATTCAGTCACCTCTTAAGCATTGATTTCAGCCTTGATGAAAAGGCGGAAATGAAGCTATGGAACAAAATCTGTGTGGATTGCAAAAATGACTTTGAGCTTGTCAATTATTTCATCATGAGGTTGGCAGCAATGGATTTTAAAGCGGCTGACTACCTGTCCGCTACACCAAATCTCTATGAATCCTTCCCTAAAAGCGAACCTGGAGCTCTATATAAAAACGAAATAAAGATACCAAACGAGGGACAGAATTCCATATCCCTTTTCCATGAATACATTTCCACTTCCTTGATAGAGGATGATATGGGATTTAAAATCGTCGTTAGCAAAATCTCTGTAGCCGGTCCAAAGGTTATCTCCTTTCAGGTTGAGGATGAAATGAGAATCTCCCCATGGGAGGCATCACTAATAATGTCACAAAAGGAATATGTCTCCCGCTCCATATCCGATGCCACCAGAGGATATATTTCTCTTTCCACAATAATAAAGTCCCTATACCCTAAGTCCGAGGTTAATCCACATGCCGGCGGAACCCTGTTTATGCTTCTAAAAGAAAACAATGGATATGTGGCGAACCAGGTATTCCGATTGGATGACGATGTTATAGTATCCATCTTCCTTAGATACAATGGGGAAATAGTAATTGCCGGAAAGGATGCCATCAATGTGGGGTATTATGAGGATGTATTAATTAGACTCTCCAATACCTATGGGATCTCCATCCCCACATTCACTCATTATCTCTTCCCGGAGCCGGTAATGGGTCATTATGTGAATGAGGATTATGGGGAATTTGATGATTTTTTAGAATATATACAATTTTTAAGTCAGAATGAAGATCTATAGATTATGTCAACCAGTGTTCTTTTTTGTTAACCAACTTTTCAACATAAAGGAATCGTCACATTTCAACAAAAATCGAACTTATCCACAAGAGTTCAAAAAATCGTATACGATTTTTTGTCAAAAGGCCTGTGGATAAGTCTGAGTTAAATAATGTTGAAATTTTAGGAAAATCACCTATTTCATTTTTTGTCAAGAGGGATTTATCCACAGATTTTCAGAGAAAAAAAACTGCATCTTGTTCGAGAGTAAAAAAATGTTAAAGAAGTGTTTTCCAGATAAAAAAAGCTTAGAAATCAGCCACTTTCATTTACGAATGGAGGATTAAATGAAAACTAAAAAAGTGTTTGAAGAAGATAAGTATTTGTCAAAATTACAAAGTGAAATATTAGAAGTTATTCCGGAGAAAGAAGATATTGTATTGTTGATTCTTAAAGATACAATCTTTTTCCCGGGCGGAGGGGGACAAAGCCACGACATAGGTAACCTATGGATTTCTGATGATGCATCATTTGATGTAATAGAGGTATTCGAGAAAGATGGGGAAATATTTCATAGAATTCGGACAGGAACTTTGTCGGGAACTAGGTCCGATTCAAATCAGTCGGACTCCGACTCCAATCCCCCACATTCGGGCCTACAGCCGGGATTAAATAGTTTTCCCCTACAGCCGGGATTAAAATGCTTTATGGAACTCGACTGGAATAGACGATTTGATAATATGCAGAGACATTGCGGAGAGCATATTCTTTCCGGTGTTTTCTATGAACTCTATGGCGGTGTTAACCGGGGATTCCATATGGGTGACGATTATATGACCATCGATATTAGTTTGGAGGATAACCCTGAGTATGTGAACCTAAAGGAAATGACCTGGGACATGGTGATGGCAGCCGAGCTAAAGACAAATCAGATTATTTGGAAGGACCTACCGGTTACCGCTTATCACTTTGATACAAAAGAAGAAGCAGAAAAGATTCCTATGAGAAAGGCTTTGGCAATCGATGAAGATATCACCATCGTCACAATAGGAGATCTCTCTCACCCTGCAGATTCCGTAGCCTGCTGTGGCACGCACCCTGCAACTACCGGACAAGTCGGTATGCTTAAAATCTATAAGGTTGAACCCAATAAAGGAATGTTTAGAATATACTTTGATGCCGGAGAACGGGCCTTCATGGGATATAGGCGCAGGTTCGACATACTTACAAGGCTGGAAAAAGACTTATCAGCCGGCGTTCCTGATTTATTGGATAAATACGCCGCGAAACAGGAAAAGCAGAAGGAAGCCAGAGATAGGCTGTTCCATTTAACTAAGTCGGTGCAGGAAGCGGAGAAAGAAAGAATAGCCAAATCCATTAATGATGAATCCGAATCGGAGCAGAATGGCGATATCTTCGAATACAGCATCTTAACTGTGGATGACGTTATCGAAATCGGTAGAAGTTTGGAAGGCAGAATACCCGGGATACTCTATTTAATCCATCAGCCTTCCCTAACCTTGCTGGTATTCTCAGACAAACATGATTGCGGAAAACTGGTAAAAGAAAACGCCTCCGTTTTCAATGGTAAGGGAGGCGGAAATCAAAAATTCGCTCGAGCAATTTTTACTCGCAGGGATGACCTTGATATGTTCATCACGGGAGTCAAGAATTTATTGCGTTAGCTACGGTATTGCATTATGTATGCAGCTGGTGGCACTTGCTGATATTACAATGCATTATGCATGATCGCAGCCACAATTATTCCTAATACCGATCCGGAAAAAACCTGAAGCGGCGTATGACCCACCAGTTCTTTTAGCTTATCCTCCGGGGTCAAATCTGTTCCTGCCAGGGTTTCTATGAATTCAGTTAGGTCATTTATCACCTTGGCTTGCTTGCCGGTTTCCAGACGAACCCCCCGTGCATCATGCATAACTATTACAGCCAGGAAAAAGGCAATTCCAAACTCCGGAGATGCAAGGCCGCATGTCAATCCTGCCATAACTGCCACTGAGGTCACCGTGGCAGAATGACTGCTGGGAAATCCGCCGTCCCCAAATAATCTCTCTAAGGAAAACTCCCTGTTAACAATCAGGTTGATAATAGTCTTTAGCACCTGAGATGTTAGCCAGGCAATAATCCCCGTTACAATTATTCTATTTGAAAAGAATTCCTGTACTGCGTTCACTTTTCTATATTATCCCTAAATACAGTATTTCTATTTTTTAAATAGCACGTTCTTTAATCGCTTATAGACAAAGAACGTGATTATTGATACGATTCCGTATTTAACAATATTAAAGGGCATGACAGCAAAAAGCATCATTGTGAAAAGATTTGTTATGCGTGAATTAATGGCTGTACCCATCCCAATAATAGCTTCCAGCGGCATTCCGTAAAGATTTGAATACATTGGGAACATTACGAAATAATTGCTTAGAACCGCAATTAAGCTTACAGTAATAGTACCTATAGCAAGTGATAGAATTGCTCCCTTCTTACCTTTGTGATTGCGATATACAAAGTATGCCGGAAGAATATATGCGCAGCAGACCACGAAATTTGACAATTCGCCGACGAAAGCAGTGGTGGTGCCCTTGATCACAAGTTTAACGAGTAATTTGATAATACAGATGATTATCCCCTCTATAGGGCCCATCATGAATGTACCCAGAATTGCAGGCAAGTCTCCTAAGTCAATTTTCATAAAACTTGGTGCAATAGGTATGGAAAAATCGAATAGCATCAATACTCCGGCAATCGCTCCGAACATTGCCATCATCACCATATTCTTAGTGGTTAATACTTTCTTTTTTTCTTTTGTATTAACTGATACCCTATTCATTGTTCCAGTGTTCTTTGTGTCCATAGAAAAATACCTCCATTTCGGACTGCCCGGCAATATAAAAGAGCCGAGCCTACCATCTTTTGATGGACCCTTGGGCTGCTCGCCTCTCCAAAACGGTTAGGTATTCTGCTCAAAGTCTCCATCTTTTCCCATCCGGACTAACCTCTGTGCTGCCAACTGTTGTTAACAGCGTACATCGGTATCACCGTCGGTTCCGGAATTTCACCGGATCGGCCTTTCGGTTTGTGGACTTTTACCACCGGTCAGGAATCGCACCTGCCTCAAAGATAGTTTCAATTTGTATTATTTGATATTTATTACTCGTGATCATATCTAGCTGAAACTCGTATCTCAACTAAAACAACCACATTAATAGGATACTCCTGGAAGTAGTAACTGTCAAGGAATTACTGACTCCCACACTCCTTAAAGCACCTAATTCGATTAGGAGCCTATGTTAATTACCATGTACTCCCCATGGAGAGACCGCAGCGCCACCTAGCGAGCGCGCGGACTAAACGTGGTTGGAGTACAGAGAATAGATAATACAATTATT